>CALJGH010000019.1 GCA_938073925.1 uncultured Nitrospinaceae bacterium | reverse complement strand
CGGTCCACGAACTTCAGAGTGGGTAAATTCCACCAGGTCCAATAATTTTCTTCCCCAAAGCATGCCAGTTATCTGCATTTTGTTTTCCTGTCCTCCAAATTAAAAATTGAAATGGATATGAGGTTCTAGCAATTCAAAAGCTAAGTAGACCGGACTGCGGTCGAACCCGCTAAATATAATTTATTACAAGGGTTAAGCGTAAAACGAGGGCTGTATTTTATGATATTTCACTCTTTTGTCAATGATATCCTGCGAGATAATAAACAAGGAATAAAAAGATAGAACAAAGGAAGGGAAAGGCCTTCTAAAACAATCTACTTCAAGCGTTTTTTAAGTTCTTTGATGCGAAACTTTTCTTCATCGCGGGTGATGAACCCCTGCCGAGCATCGTGTTCCAACATAAGAATTTCAAATCTCAATGCTTCCGCAACCGCTTGCCCGTATTTTCGACCGGGAACGACATCGAAAGTTACCACACGAGTATTAAATTTATCAGGCTGAACCTTTTTCAAAAAATCGTCAATCGTCTCCGGTTGAATTCCTCCACCAACCGATACCGACATCTTCTTTAATTTAATCTTTTTTACTGCTTTTGCCACCCGATTTAAAACCGAACGGTCTACCCCATACTTCTTTAATGAACTCGACAAATCGCTGCACCCAATGGTTACCTCGTCTAAAAATTTAGCTTCAGGGGCATTCAAAATATTATCCAGTTGTTTGACAGCGGTGATCGTTTCTATATTGATGTGCTTATTCAATCGCCCAAACTGCATGGGGGTTGTGAAGTCTCTGACAGCAGCAATAAAATTTTCAAGTCCGTAAGGAGATTCCACCATGGGTGCGATCAAACCGTCGATATTGAGAGACACCAGTTGTTTGATATCGTTTCTGGCGTTGGGTCCCCCAATTTTCACAATTGCTGGCAACAATGAAGCGTCTGCCCAGAACTTGATCTGGTCAATCGTCATAGCTGCATCTTCGGTAGAAAGCTTTAATCCACAAGCACCGAAATCATTTTTTAAATGCCTTAAAGAACGAGCCAATGTCGTCTGAAAAGATTCGGCCTTTTTAACCGGCATTATTTTCAATGAAGTTTTTTTCTGCTTCATCAACGTTCGCCTTTATTTCTGAAAATGATGGAAGGATCGATCTGATCCACCGAACCACAACCCGTGAGTATCATCGCCTTTTTCAACTCCTTCATCTTTTCCTGAAGGTAAAACGAAACACCCTCTTGCCCGGCACCAAACGCGGCAATACAAATAGGCCTGCCAATCATCACCGCATCCGCTCCCAACGCCAGCATTTTTAAGATATCAACACCTTCTCGAATTCCCCCATCCGCCAGCACTTTGATTCTGCCAGCGACCGCATTAGCAATTTCTGGAAGCACTTCAGCTGTCCCTGGCATATGGTCCATCACCCGTCCCCCGTGATTAGAAATCACGATGGCATCGGCTCCCGCTTCGATAGCAGATAATGCCGATTCCACATTCATAATTCCTTTTAAAATGAATGGAACTTTCAGATAAGATTTCAACTCCTGTAATTCTTCGATGGTTTTAGGCCCTACCGCCTGCCCTTTCATCGACATAGTTTTGAAAGAAGCTGCATCAATATCTACGCCCACTGCCAAGGCACCTGCATCTTCCGCAGCTTTAAAACGCTTGATAATATCGAGGTTGAATTCACGCGGCTTAAAAATAGGGATCCCCAATCCGCCGTGTTTTTTAATCGCTTCTAACCCGATCAAATATTTTTTGGGGCTTGCACCATCACCCACCATGCCTAAAGTCCCACACTCCAGACAACCATCAAGAATAGCGTTCGCATACTCTTTTTCATCCATGCCTCCGGCAAGGTTGGTTTCCATGCCTGTAATAGGAGCTGCCAAAACGGGCATGGCCAATTTATGGCCAAATAGTTCTATCGATGTGTCGGGGTTTTTAACCTTATGAATGGTTCGCAGATTCACCTGATAACGTGCCAACGCAGTTAGGTTTTCCGTAAAGGAGCTGCCTGTGCCAATGCCGCCAATGCCTGGCACTTTTCCAGCGCATTCCAAACCATCGCAAACCGTGCAAGCTTTGCAGGCAACATAGAATTTCTTTCTGGCATTGTTGCGAATGATATCCCAGGTCAAGGCGTTGGAAGCACCCACCTCAATCTGAATCGTTTCTCTTGCCAGATCGTTGATGCGAATTGCCTCTTCACGGGTCTTGGCAACGGTGATGACATAGCCCACCTTGCCCATATTACTTTTCGGCTCTTCCACCCAGTCGCCGGCCTCTTTCATAAGAATGATTTCCCGAACCCCTTTAATTTTTCTTGCGTCTTCCACACCGCGTATGGAAAGAATTTTTCCTGGCGGAGGAATCAAAGAACGTTCTGCGGCAATAAGAGTGGTTTTTGGTTTCAGTCCATCAGGCGATTCACCCAGAGCAACCTGGATAGCCGCCTTATATAAATTGACTCCAGACGATAAGGGATAAGTGTAAGCCGACATCCAACCGCCACTCAGACGTGCGGCGATCTCAACAATTTTTGGACCGTCCGAGGTAAATTTGATATCGCCTTTCGCGGCACCTGTGTCTATGCCCAAGGCACGAATCGCCTGTTTGAAAACTTCAATCGTTTGTTCGATCTGCTGTTCCGGCAAATTCGATGGCAGAGTGTGCCCAACTTCAACAAAATAAGGGGATCGTTCAATAATACGATCTGCTACTCCAGTTATATGTATGTCTTCCTTATAAACCAGAGCATCCAGACTCAGTTCGGGTCCTTCCATAAATTCTTCAATAACCAGTTTGCCGCTGATGGAAGCCTCTTTGGCTTCGCGGAATGCCAGGATCAAATCGTCAGGTCGTTCTATTTTACGCACACCGCGTGCACCCATATTATCACAGGGTTTTATCACCAGTGGGAGTTCCATGGAATTTAACGCTTCGCGTCCTTCATCCAAAGTCCAAACCGGACGAAACTGTGGAACCGGCACACCTTTTTCCTGCAGAACCTGACGCATCTTGATCTTATCTGTCGCCCGTTCCGCTACTTCAAAAGGAATACCCGGCAGATTTAAAGCATCCGCTACGGCAGCAACGGTTTGCGAAGCATCGGTGCCAACCGTCATCACTCCATCCAAAGGGCAGGAGATATGAAACTGCTTTGCGGTGTTGACAGTGAGATTGATATTACGGGTACTGACCTCGATAGGATAATCGGCTAGCAACATACCTTCCGATTCCGGATTGTAATCGGTCACCACCACTTTGAGCCCCATCGACTTGGCGATTTTAATGACAGGCACCTGAAAAACCCCGCCGCCGATAATCATTAAATGTTTAGGACGATTTACAGGCATATACGATATTCAGTAGAAAAGTGTTACGTTGCTCAACATTAGCTTAACGACATAAAAAAACGGTAGCTTTAACGAAACTCTAAACAATCCAATCAGAATCCAATTTTCCCGTTCATTTTAACTGTTTTTAGAAGAAAATAGCTTAAAAAATCCCTGCAAATGCCGTTATATATGAAAGATCCCAATTAAGGAGAAAATGTGCCCCCAGTGCCGACTCAAACTACCTCTGTTTTTTCTCATCCTTTACGGGAGTTCTTTTCCTGATCTAGGCTAATGGAATAAACACCCCTTTCCAAAGCGATACAGAATTCACTAAAAATGGAAAGGGATAATATAAAAAAATTAGATTATTTGTGTTAATTGAGTGCAAAACACACCGAATGGTTCTAATCTACCTGTTGAAAAAATTTTCTTTATGCAAAACTTTTTAAATGACCCCCAAAAATCATCGCACGGCCTCTTCTGAACGCGAAGGTCTCACATCGGCTAAAATCTCCCGATTTCTTTCTCTTCCTTTCCAACCCTCACGGTTGTCGACTTATATTTCAGTAAAGCGATTCGAAGAAGTTCCGCTGGATATTCTTTTGCGGGATGGGATACAAGGAGTCCTTCTCGATGCCGATGGCACCCTTGGGCCTCATCACACGCGTAGTTTTGAAAGTCCTGCCTTAGATCATGTGCAAGCCATGTTACAGCAGGGATTAAAAGTCGCAATTTATACCAACGCCACCGAAGATCGCTTCCAAATTTTTGAAGAATTGGGAGTGAAAATTGTAAATAACGTGCCGCCTAAACCGGATCGTGGGGGATTTGAAATCGCCATGAAGGAGTTTTTAGGATTATCTGATCCTTTTAAAGTTTGCATGATCGGCGATAATTATATTACCGATGGCGGTGCGGTCGATGTGGGTATGCGTTTCATCCATGTTCAACCTGTAATGGGGAACGAATCTTTAATTCACGCTACGACCCGTCATCTGGCTTATTTATGCGCCCGTATTCACAGAAAAATTCCACCGACCACCTACAGGTGCCCATAAAAGGGTTTACTTCTTGAATTTTAACAAGAATAATAGTCTTTTATCTTTAACTACACATACTTATGGAAAACGAACAAATTCAGGAATATTGTCAGGAAGCACTAAAGATATCCGAAGTGAAGGGAACTCAAAATGGGCTTTCTTTTCTTGTAGGAGAAAAATTTGGCAGGACTTTTTTGCAACTTAAAAAGGCACGCCAAAAACTTCAATTTCTATATCCTCGTGAGGAGGCTTCTGAAGATCACCCTTTGAATAAAGGGGGACGCGCTTTGAAAATGAGTTATGCTCTGACCATTCAGGAACATTACAGCACCCCACTGGAACAGGTTAAACATTATGAGCTTTTTCTAAAAGAGTTCGTGACAGCCATAAAAAAGAAATTTACGGCTACAGACATTCAAAACTATTTTGATTCTTCCCCGCAGTTTAGTTTCAGCGAAGATGAATCCTCCAGTGAAGATATGGACTATTCAGATGTTTTAATGGAAGCTGAAGAAATTCTTGCGTTGGAAGATATTAAAAGACTGCTTTTATAAAAACACACACAGTTGCCAATAAAATGGATCAAGAACCTGAACCAATATTAAAAAAAAGAACGCGGCTGATTCTTGCATTTATAATTCTTTGCTTAGCAACAGTTCTCATATTGTTTACAGGCCCTGGATTTAATTTCGTCTGGCAGGTTGTCCTATCGAGCTTCCTCTTCTTCTTCCTTTTCTGGCTCATAACCTAACCGAGCCACGCCCGGTGGGGATAGGTCAGTGCTCGACCTATTTCAAAAATGTTATTGGGGCTTTAACTGTAGTTCCACTTGTGTTGTCTCTCCTGTTAAGGGGTCGACAACAAGTGGGCGGATAGCTAGCGGATCAAAAGCCAAACCACTCCCGATAGGGCTAGGGCTGATAATATAATAGATAGGAAAGCCGAGTTCTTTGCTATCGGCAATTCACGGTCTAATTTTTCATTGAGGGGGGTTAATGAGTTTGCAATCGTTTTTTTGAGTTCTTCTTTTACCTCCTGGAGAATTTCTATTTTTACAAACCGGGTATTTTCGGCCACCAGTTTATCCAGGTCCTCCAGAATTTTTTGAGATATCTCGGGTGTGGCTTTTTTCAATTCTTCCCGAACTGCTTCCAGACTGTCTTCGTTTAACCGCCGCATTTTTCGGTCGATATCTTCCATCTTAGTGTGAATGGCTTTTTCCACCTTCGGAGCAATATTTTCTTGTATCAACTCCATCGAATCGCGTGCGTTTGCCAAAGACTCATGAAGATGCTCTTGAATTTCTTCTTCCAGCGCTTCTTTTCTGGACTCTACATGTTCTATCAGAATATCCAGTCGCTGCTGAATCTCTGATATTTTCTTAAATTCCGGGTTGCTCGAATCAGTCATAATTTTTCCTGTGTCTGTTTAAATCCCACCAGTGGGTTTTATTCCCCATGGCTTACCACGCGTTTTAAATAAAAATCTTTACCGGATACCTCGTCCGTTTGCAGCGGAGTCCTTCTTTATTAGATGGCTATAATGGAAAAAGATTGCAGATAATTATGAACGTAACGGGTGGCAGTTTCAAATAGTAATAGAGAGGCTCAAACCTTGACTTCGCCGCCGCATTCGACTACCTTTATATAGTTGATAAATAAGAGGTTATTTGTGGAACAGTATATCAAAGAATTCACGGATTATCTGGTGGCCGAGAAAAATGCTTCACCTCATACTCTGGAAAGTTATCTCAATGATATTTCTCAGTTTGGAGATTTTCTAAAGCAGTCAGGCCATGCCGGGGAATCATCCACTCCTAAAATAGATTCTATAGATCGATTGGAGATCCGTTCTTACTTGGGCTTTTTATATGATAAAAAGTTTTCTGCTTCTACCATGCGACGAAAACTCTCTACCCTGAGTTCCTTTTTCCGTTTTCTATGTCGTGAAGGCTATTTGAAAAACAATGTTGTGAAATCCGTTCCCGCACCTAAAATGGAAAACAAGCTGCCGTCGTTTCTATCCGTCGATGAGATGTTCCGCTTGATCGATTTACCTGAAGCAGAAGGCTTTCTGGCTGTTCGCGATCGCGCCATGCTGGAATTTTTTTACAGCACCGGGGTGAGAATCAGTGAACTAGTTTCTCTGAAAACTGGGGATATTGATCGAACCACGCAAATGGTTAAAGTACTTGGAAAGGGAGGCAAGGAACGTCTACTCCCTTTCGGTAAAAAATGTGTGGAAGCGTTGGAAAAATATGAAAAAGTCCGCTCGGATAAAATTATTTCTACTAAAGTGAATAGCGAATATCTCTTCCTCAATCACCGAGGCAAAGGTATTACGACCCGAGGAGTTCGGAAAATTATTGGAAAATATGTGACTGCAGGAAATTTCCTTGGGAAAGTTTCGCCGCACTCTATCCGACATTCTTTTGCCACTCACCTGCTGGAAGGCGGAGCAGATCTTAGATCTATTCAAGAGTTGCTGGGCCACGCCAGTCTTTCTACTACGCAAAAATACACCCACCTGACGATTGACAAACTGGTTGAAACTTATGATCAGGCTCATCCTCGCGCCAAAGAATAATAAAATCTTTATTTTTTCTGAGTACCAAGTACAATACCCCATATGATGCATGCAACCACAATATTAGCTGTCCGCCATAAGGGCAAAATCGTTATGGGCGGGGATGGACAAGTGAGCCTTGGCAATACGGTAATGAAACATTCTGCCAGCAAAGTGCGACGGATATTCAACGACAAAGTCGTCGGGGGATTTGCCGGTTCCACTGCAGATGCGTTTGCCCTATTCGGTCGTTTTGAGGAAAAACTGGAAAAGTACCAAGGCAACCTGCATCGTTCCGCAGTCGAGATGGCTAAAGACTGGCGAACAGATAAAATGTTGCGGCGACTGGAGGCAATGCTCATTGTTGCCGATAAAGAAAACTTCCTCTTACTATCGGGTACCGGAGATGTGATCGAACCTGATGATGGAATTTTAGCCATTGGCTCTGGGGGAATGTTTGCCCTCTCTGCCGCCAAAGCTTTAGTTTCCCATAGCAATCTGTCTGCACGAGAGATTGTTGAAGAAGCTATGAAAATCACAGAAACTATTTGCATTTATACCAACTCCCATCTCACGATCGAAGAACTGTAGTCTATGAATGAAATGATAATGACCGAACACCAAGAAAAAACCAATGATTCGCGTGGCGAATTCATGGCTTCTTTGACTCCCAAACAAATTGTCGAGGAGCTGGATAAATTTATTGTAGGACAGAATAATGCCAAGCGTGCCGTTGCAATTGCATTAAGGAACCGCTGGCGCAGGCAACAGCTTCCCGACTCGTTGCGCGATGAAGTCGGACCAAAAAATATTCTTATGATTGGTCCTACTGGTGTCGGAAAAACTGAGATAGCCCGGCGGTTGGCCAAACTTTCAAAATCTCCTTTTATTAAGGTAGAGGCTTCCAAATATACCGAAGTGGGTTATGTCGGACGCGATGTAGAGTCGATGGTCCGCGATCTTGTCGAGTTGAGTAAAGGCATGGTCAAAGAAGAAATGGAAGGGGAAGTCAGAGAAAAAGCTCGCGAGCAAGCCATTGAAAGATTGCTGGATCTACTTTTACCGCCGCCGCCCGGTCATTCAGGAAAAACCGGATTTGATTCTGATCCTAACGGTAGATTGCATTACGATCAAACCCGTGAAAAGTTCAAGCAAATGTTGCAAGACGGGCGATTGGATGAAAGAGAAGTCGATGTCGATGTTGCTGAAAAACGTCCTCCAATGATCGATGTTGTATCTGGCGCAGGCATGGAAGAAATGGGAAGTAACATAAAGGATATGCTCGGTTCACTGATGCCTGGCAAAACAAAAAAGCGGAAACTCAAGGTTCCCGAAGCTTTCAAAGCACTTTGTCAGGAAGAGGCTGAAAAATTATTAGATGAAGATACCGTTGTTCAGGAGGCCATTAAGCGGGTTGAGCAAAATGGCATTATCTTCATTGACGAGATAGATAAAATCATTGGTCGTTCAGGTCAGGGTTCAAGCGGCCCCGATGTATCCCGAGAAGGTGTGCAACGAGATTTGCTGCCTATTGTTGAAGGTTCTTCTGTGAATACAAAATACGGAATTGTTAAAACAGATCACATCCTTTTTGTTTCTGCCGGTGCATTTCATTCAGCAAAACCAGCGGATTTGATTCCTGAATTTCAGGGACGTTTTCCCATCCGAGTTGAACTGGACTCGCTTACGAAAGAAGATTTTATTAAAATTTTGACTGAACCTAAAAATGCCCTCGTCAAGCAATATACCGCCCTCTTAAAAGCAGAGGATGTACATTTAACTTTTAAGGAAGATGCTATTGATCAGATCGCGGAGATGTCTGCTCAGGTCAATCAACGAACCGAAAATATTGGTGCGCGTCGCCTGCAAACTATTATGGAAAAATTCCTGGAAGATATTTCATTCGACGCACCCGATCTTGAAGAAAAAAATATAGAAATCGATGCAGCATACATTCAAGACAAATTGAAAGATATTATTCAAGACGAAGATTTGAGCCGATACATCCTTTAAGTCCTAACGTGAAAAAACTCATACAAAAAGCCGAAAACCTGCTGGAAGCTCTGCCTTTCATCAGAAATTTTTATGGCAAAACTTTCGTTATTAAATACGGAGGTAATGCCATGGTCTCAGAAGATCTTAAAGACAAATTTGCTCTAGATATCGTGATGATGAAATACATCGGCGTTAATCCGGTAATCGTTCATGGCGGCGGACCCCAAATCGACAAGACTCTTAAAGCACTCGGTATTAAATCGAAATTCTTTGAAGGCCAGCGCGTCACCAATAAAGAAACCATTGACGTTGTGGAGATGGTTCTGGGTGGGAAGGTAAACAAGGAAATTGTTTCGCTTGTAAATCGCCATGGTGGCAACGCGGTAGGTATCACAGGAAAAGACGGTGATCTGATAATGGCAAAGCGTCATGCCAAGGGCAAAAAACATTCGCCTGAAACAGACCGACCCGAAATTATCGATCTTGGCCTTGTGGGCGAGATCACCCAGGTGAATGCACGCATTCTAGAAACATTGGACCAAAGCGATTTCATCCCTGTCATTGCTCCGATTGGCAAGGGAGAGAATGGGGAAACTCTTAATATCAATGCTGACTTTGTCGCCGGAAAAATTGCATCCGCACTGAAAGCTGAGAAGCTCATTTTAATGACAGACACTGAAGGGGTGAAAGATAAAGCCGGAACATTGCAGTCGGGGCTCACCCGAAAAGAAGTTACAGCTATGATCAAAACAAAGGTTATTAAAGACGGTATGTTGCCAAAAGTAAATTGCTGTCTGGATGCCTTGAAGTTGGGCGTACATAAAACCCATATTATTGACGGGCGAATACAACACGCTTTATTGCTGGAAATTTTCACGGAAGAAGGGATTGGAACTCAGATTGTGGAGAAAAAATCAGAGTTTGCTACCCCTCCCGTTACCAGCTAAATACAAAATCCATCAATGACCGCAAGTTCTCGTTGAGATTGACATTGAATTTTCGGATTGCTACCTTAAGTCAGCAACTTTAATTAGAAAAATTTCTAAATAAATTTTTATGAATTCACCTGTTCTCGATGAACGCAGCAAATCGGTACTCTTTGCAATCATCGATAAATACATTGAAAGCGCAGAACCTGTTGGTTCTAGAACCGTGGCGAAAATTCACCCCGAACATTTGAGTTCGGCGACCATAAGGAACGCCATGTCCGACTTAGAGGACAATGGTTTCTTGAGTCAACCTCACACCTCTGCGGGCCGTATTCCAACGGACAAAGGGTATCGTTTTTATGTCGATCACCTTTTGCGCCCACAAAACTTTTTAATGGAAGCAGAAAATCTGTCTACAGCTCAAAACTTGGACTACGCTTCTGGGAAAACAAACCTTCAAAGCGTTTTGGAAAATGCTTGCAACAGCCTTTCCACAGTTTCCCAGCAAACAGGGCTGGTCATGCTACCCAGCTTTTCGACCACTTGCTTCAAGCATATTGAATTCACAAAAGTAGCACCCCAGGCGGCTTTAGCTGTGTTTTTCTCGGAGCAGGGAATTCTGCAAAATAAAATTCTCCCTGTAGAGTCGGATATGACTCAAGATCAGCTCACTTCGATTTCCAATTACTTGAATGATGAGTTCAGTGGTAAGCCTATCAAATGGATACGCAAAGAGCTATTGAACCGTTTGCGTCTTGAGAAACAACATTACAATCAACTGGCACGCAAAGCCCATGATCTTTCTTCTGCATTATTTGAAGACACCAATAATGAATTGCTGGTTCAAGGTGCTTTAAACCTTCTAGATCAGCCCGAATTCAATGAAGATATAGGAAAAATAAAATCATTATTGAAGACCCTCGAAGAAAAAACCAAGTTGGTTAACTTGCTCGATTTATGTTTGAATCACGAAGGTATGACCATTCTTATTGGCGAAGAAAGTTTGCAGGAAGAAATGGGCAATTGCAGCTTAATAGCTCAGAACTACCAATTAGGAACAGAAAAAGTAGGGACTTTAGCGGTCTTCGGATCTAAACGAATGGACTATAAAAAAATTATATCCATCGTCAATCATACCGCGCAAAGGGTATCTAAATTAATATCAGAAAATCAGGGAGTATAAAAAAGTTTTATGGTAACAAAGACTGATAGCAATCAAAACGACGCAGAACCTGAAGAAATAATAGACTTGGAAACTGATAGCAATCAAAACGAAGCAGAACCTGAAGAGATAATAGACTTGGAAAATGAAGAAGAGCCTATTGAGGAAGAAGAGGAAGTTAAAGAACTGACACCTCTAGAACAACTTCAGGAAGAAGTTCGCTTGAAGGATGAAGCATTATTAAAACAGAAAGACACTTTCCTCCGCGAAAAAGCCGAACTTGAAAACTTCAAAAAACGACTCGCAAAAGAAAAAGAAGATTTTGTCCAGTTTGCTAATGAACGTTTGCTTAAAGAACTGGTGCAGATAGAGGACAACATGGAAAGGGCAATGTCGGCACCCAATGCGACCTTAGAAAGCCTTAAAGAGGGTATTGAGATGATCCAAAAACAGTTCGCCACCTTTCTCAAAAACCAGAAAGTCGAACCGATAGAAGCATTAGAAAAACCCTTCGACCCTAATCTACATGAGGTGCTAAACCAGCAGGAGTCCGATGAGCATGAAGAGAACACCGTGATTCAGGAGTATTCTAAAGGCTACACTTTAAATGGAAGAATCTTGCGATCTGCCAAAGTGGTGATCTCTAAAAAGCCTTCTAAAGAAGAAGACGCTGAAGATTCCTAGTAACAACACTCATGCCCGAACTGCCTGAAGTAGAAACTCTCCGTCGTGCACTGTTGCCACTAGTTAAAAACAACGTTTGTAGTGAGATTAAATTTTTTCGCAAAGACCTACGCTTCCCTATTCCTCAGGCTCTTCTAAATAAGGGATTACTCAATAAAAAAGTTTCGGATATCACCCGCAAGGGTAAGTACCTTCTGCTTCATACGCCGAAGGGTGCCATGCTCTTGCATCTGGGAATGAGTGGTAGAGTTGTATTGCAAGCTACAATAGAGCCACAGGAAAAACACACGCATGTGATTTTCAAATTTGCACAAAAATCTTATTTGCATTTTATTGATCCCAGACGTTTCGGCAGCATTTCTTGGGTTCCTGAATCTGGCAAGCACCCCCTCATTGACAATCTCGGTTGCGACCCTTTTTCTCCAGACATGACTGCGAAGGCGATGAAAATTCTTGCAAGGAAAAGCCGCGCACCGATGAAGTCTTTTATTATGAACGCGCAAAAGATTACAGGTGTCGGCAATATCTATGCCTGCGAATCACTTTATCATGCCAGAATTCGTCCGCAAAAACAGGCAGGAAAAATAACTTTAGTTCAATGGGAAAAATGGATTGAATGTCTACGTGACGTTCTCAATAATAGCATTGCCAAAGGCGGCACTACTTTGCGGGACTTTTTTGACCTAAATGGATCTCAAGGATATTTTTCCGTAAGTCTTGCCGTATATGGAAAAGAGGGGCAGCCCTGCCCCGAATGCACTAGGCCTATATCGCGCCTTGTTCAAACTGGCCGCTCCACATTTTTCTGCAAACTGTGCCAACCAGCGTGACGCTGGACCCTATAGACCTATCCCCATAAAGCAAAAAAATATTTAAACCCTTTACTATAATTTCATTGATATTTCGTCGAGGCCTAGTCGTGCCAAAAGAATTAAAGCTTTTCATTCTCTCGCTTTTTAGCGAAAATGATATTTAATCAATAAAACTGAGGTTAAAATTGCAACGTTCGATAGGGTTGGTAACATTAAATGCCAAATTTATTCACTCATCTTTGAGCCTGAGGTATCTCAGGAATGCGGCACGAAATGCTGGACACAAGAATGTTTGGATTAAAGAGTTTGTCATCAACCAACCGGTTTGGAAAATTGCTTCCGAAATTCAGAAACTCAAACCCGATATTTTGGGAATTGGTATTTACATCTGGAATCGAAGTCAAAGCTTCGAACTCATCGAACGACTCCAAAAGCAAAATCCGAATTTAAAAATCGTTATTGGCGGACCCGAGGTATCGTTTGAAACAGAAACTTCTATAGAGTGCCCTGTGATTTCTGGCGAAGGGGAAAAAAAATGGTTGGAGTATCTCCAGATAATCGATCAGGGAGGTCTCCCCTCCGAGGAGGTTTTGAATCGCTGGAAAACTTACGGGTCGGATCTTCCTGATCTCGCTCCCGCATATATCGAAGAAGATTACCCACAACTTAAAAACCGCATCGTATATTTTGAAACATCGCGAGGTTGCCCCTACCTTTGCTCATTTTGTCTTTCTGCTCTTGATAAAACCGTGCGTTACTTTGATGATGAAATCGTATACGACCAAATAAAAAAACTAATTGATGCAGGGATTCAAAAATTCAAATTCGTCGACCGCACCTTTAATCTAAAACCCGGGCGTATGAAAGCTCTTATGGAATGGCTCTCGCAGTTCGAAGGCCCCGAGTTTCACTTTGAAGTGGTTGGTGATATTCTCACCCCCGATATTTTAAATTTTCTGGAAACCGTTCCACCGGGAATGTTTCAGTTTGAAATAGGTATTCAAACCACCGATGAAACAGTGCAGGAAAGTATCCAGAGAAAACAAAATAATCAGAAGCTATTCAACACCATTAAAAAGTTGCTGGTCCAAGATCGTATTCATTTTCATTGCGATCTTATTTTTGGTCTTCCCGGGGAAAATATTGAGAAAATATTAAACTCATTCAGAGAAGTGCTTTCACTTCGTCCGCATGAGTTGCAGCTTGGATTCCTAAAGTTTCTTCCGGGCGCTCCGATAAAAGATTCCATTTCTTCTCATGAATACCAATATCAATCCACACCGCCTTATGAATTGATTTCAAATAAAGACCTTAGTGCTGATGAGATCGACTATCTAAAAAAGTTTGCTGATATTTTTGACCGATTTTATAATTCAAAACGTTTTCGATTTTCCATTTCTTATCTTTTACAAAAAATGGATGCAGTCGCAGTATTCGATCAATTATTGGAGTATCACGAGTCGAGAGACCTATTCATGAATCCGGTAGCACTGGATCGACAATACCAAATTTTTCAGGAAACGTTCTTCCCCGCCCTAGCAAGTGAGGACAAGGATCTGCTAAAACTCGACTATCTGTATTCCCAGCGCGCCTATCGACTCCCCGGCTTCTTGGCAGAGAAGTCTATTTTCTCTGGTAAAACCTGGAAACAAGACCGAAAAACCCCGATCATTCCCTTTCAACATAAAATTGAAATTTCCGGCTCCGAGGCCCTTTTAAAATCAATGGAACATCCTGTATACTACGCCATCTCGCATTCCAATAACGGTGGCGGATATTTCCATCGTCCCGCATTGAATCGAATCGAAGAGCCTGGAATATAATCCGGCTTATAATCATCTAATATAAATACAAGGCTTTTTGAGTTGAGGAGTTTTTATGTCATCTAAATCGTTAAATTCTAAAAGTCAGGTTGTAACCCAGGGGAACAGACGAGCCCCCAACCGGGCTATGCTACGTGCCGTCGGGTTTTCCGATGATGACTTTCAAAAACCCATTGTAGGTGTAGCAAATGGCCAAAGTGATATCACTCCCTGCAACGCTGGGCTTGGTAAACTTGCCGATATTGCTGCCGCTCAAATTCGCAAAGAGGGGGGTATGCCTCAAACGTTTGGCACTATTACCATCAGCGATGGTATCTCGATGGGAACAGAAGGTATGAAATGTTCTCTCGTTAGCCGCGATGTCATTGCCGACTCCATCGAAACTGTTTGCCGTGGCGCCAGCATGGATGCAGTCATCTGCATTGGCGGTTGCGACAAAAATATGCCAGGCGCCATGATCGCCATGGCCCGACTTAATATCCCATCCATATTTGTTTACGGTGGAACCATTAAACCCGGACATCTGGATGGAAAAGACCTGACCGTAGTCAGTGTTTTTGAAGCGGTAGGGCAATTTGGTGCAGGAACCATCGACGAGAATCAACTTACTGAAATAGAGAAACATGCCTGCCCGGGATTCGGCTCGTGCGGTGGAATGTATACGGCTAACACCATGTCATCGGCCTTTGAAGCAATGGGCATGAGCTTGCCTTATAGCTCTACCATGGCAAACGAAGATAAAGAAAAAGAACTCAATACCGGCCTCTGCTCGGAAACACTCATGCAGATGATAAAACACAATATCCTGCCAAGAGATATCATGACTCGAAAAGCATTCGAAAATGCGATCGCTGTTATCATGGCAATTGGTGGTTCTACCAATGCAGTATTGCATTTGTTAGCTATCGCGTATTCAGCTGACGTAGAGCTGACCATTGATGATTTCGAATCCATTCGCAAAAAGATTCCGTTGTTCTGCGATTTGAAACCTTCGGGTGAATATGTTGCCGTTGACTTGCATCATGCGGGTGGTATTCCACAGGTCATGAAAATGATGTTGAATGCTGGAATGATTTATGGCGATTGTCTCACCGTCACCGGAAAAACCGTTGCTGAAAATTTAAAAGATATTCCCGACAATCCACCTGCAAGTCAAAATGTCATACTCCCTATCGACAAACCCAAGTACACCGAAGGACATTTGGTTGTTTTAAAAGGTAACCTTTGTCAGGAGGGTGCGCTCGCAAAAGTATCGGGAGTGAAAACTCGAAATATAAGTGGCTCGGCCAAATGCTTCGATTCGGAAGAAGAATGCCTTGATGCTATTCTAGATGACCGAATCAAAGAGGGGGATGTGATCGTTATTCGTTTTGAAGGACCCAAAGGCGGTCCAGGAATGCGCGAGATGTTAGCCCCCACAGCCGCCATCGTCGGAAAAGGACTGGGCGACAAAGTAGCATTGATCACCGATGGACGATTCTCTGGCGGGACCTATGGCATTGTTATAGGACATATTGCCCCAGAAGCTCAGACAGGTGGAAATCTGGCATTAGTAAGAGATGGCGATACTATCAATATTGACATAGAGCATAATCGATTGGATGTTAAACTAACAGATGAAGAGTTAGATAATAGAAGAAAAGATTTCAAACCAAAAGAGAGTCCATATAAAAATGGAGTATTAGCTAAATACGCTAAGCTCGTTAGCTCCGCCAGTAAGGGTGCCGTTACAGATTAGATCTATATACGGTCAGTGCAAACGAAAATAGCTCAAGCTGCTAGAACTCAACCACTAATCGCTCTACTACTGAATCATTAATCCTGTATTAGATCAAGTCTGCTAGGGGAGTTCCTATTTCCTTCCCGGCTCGACTCCCTGTGCCATGGCGAGTTACAAAATTTTACCAGGAAACCTTTACCCCCAAAATAACCGGGTTAATCTCTATTACCTTCACAATCTTTTCAAAGAGATTGCCGCTCATAACTCTACCCAGATGAAGGAAAAATATAATCTGGACATACCCATTACAGCGGGAATGTGGGGCGGTTCTTATATGGTTGCTTTGGATGATGGTGAAGCTAAAACCAATGTTGTTCGTCTTTACTCGATTGTCAGTCTCCCTCAGAATAGCCCTCTTGATGAAAAAGAAAATTTTGAAAAACTTATGGATCTTTATCAAGAGAGTTTCGCAGAGGTTTTTGGGCGCTATGGTTTGAATCTGGTTGATCCAAAGTGGGGTGAAATCATTCCTTACTCCAACAAAATACGCCCGACTACAGCACTACAAATGTGGGACACCCAAAAACGGGCAACTTTTGTACGAGCATTTTTTGTTTGGAATCAGGCAAGCTGGGAAGAGTCGATCATCTACGATATGATTCGTAACATAAAAGTATTGAAGGAACTTCTTAATATTAATATTCGTCCGATAAAAAAAGACAGCTCGGAGTTAAAGTTTCTCCTACAGGATGTTTTGATTACCTACGTCACTTTGCGTGCCGCTTTGACTCCTGATTTCGTTGAACACGCCGAACCCATTATCCAGAACCTATTTGACGAGTTTATAAATGGGATGCATTCAGAGGAAAGCATAGAAGAACAATACCACCGCGTTTACTCATCTGCGCTAGTTTATGGCTTTGAAGAAGCTTTGCTGGAGCCCTACAAAAAGGAAAACCTGGATGTGAGGAATGTGGAGGACTGGCCTATCGATAAAATAAATTTTGTTCCAGACGAATTAAAAGAAAAACTAGTGCCAACCTTGCAGGCCCCATGGAAAAAATTTCAAACAAATCTAGAAAAAAAATACGGGGAGGTTAATTCGCTTAACTAATTTTCAAAAGCATCCAGCCTGCTATTCCTTTTTGTCCATTCAATTCCCTGTTGGAACCATTCCATACCGCTACCGCCATTAGAGCAGATTGCCCGAATTGAACATCATTAGAATCACTATTAACAAGATCGCGTTTAAATATCAAACGCCACTTATTGTCCTTCCATAATGCAGTCCCTTTAACATCTTGCTGAGACTGATAAGTCAGCGTGCTATATCCTTCGGCATTCAGGTCTTCAACTGTTTGATAAGCCAACTTGTTTTTTTTTCTAACTCCCGGTTGGCCCTTTTCACCGCCAATGGATTTCCATTGCCAGATATTCACAGGCATTCCAGATTCCCCCATCGTTACTGAAGGAGCCTCTTTGCTAGGTTCAACTGGGAACATAATAGCCGCTCGGTCAACGTACAAAGAAGAATGATCAAAGTTACCGTCCCGAGTAATATCTTCCCATTCAAGTAGCACCACTAACTCATCAATGTTTTTAACAGCTCTAATCAAAACCTGTCGGGTAGAAGGATTCGGCCACTTGGGATTAGTAATCATCTGCGGCCCAAGTTCAATATTGATGGAGACGGGCGCTTCTTTTGAGTCCCAGAAGGGATCATATGGATCTTCAGGTAAATTCCCATCTAGGTTGGCAACACTTATTGCGGGACCGCAACTGCCTTCTTCCAAGCATCCTTCAATATTTGCAGAACAACCGCCAAACAAAAGAATTGAACTCAAAGTCAGGGAATAAAATAATTTAAAACACATATCGGGAATTAGAATTGGTGGATCAATCCTTCAAGTCGAGACTTTAATTCACTGGTATAAGGACCTACCAAAATAAGGTTGAGATTTTTTGCCTCAAAAACTTTTTCAGCAACTTCCAGCATTTTTTTTGCTGTAATAGATTCTATTAACTCTCTTTCTTCCTCCAACGACATTTCACTGGAATAAAGATGCGGGAAGGCATAGCGGACCACCTGCTTATAAGGATCGTCCAGTTCGGAGTCGAGATCAAAAAAATACCTTTTCTTGATATGAGCCAATTCGCTTTCGGTTGGCCCCTCCTTGACAAATGTTGTTATTTCCTTGAGCAGGATACGCGTCACCTCCACCACTTTTTCTGGACGTACGGTAACATCAAAATCCATAGTGCCAAGATCAGACATGCTCGTAGCTCGGCATTCAACGGAATAAACCAACCCACGCTCTTCTCGCAATACCCTTTGCAGTCTTGATGTGAAGCCATCATCAAAAACCCGACTTATTAAAGCTAAAACAAGATAATCAGGATCATTGTAGGAACAAGAACGAAAACAAACCTGCAGTTCTATCTGGCTGTCAGAATCTTCTTGAAAATGAAGTCCCGGACTTTTCTGCTCTTCCGAGATACTTTCAATAAAATGATTTTTTGAAAAAGGCTCACTTCCATTTTTCAGAACAGAGAAATATTTTTTGGAAAGATCAATAACCTCAGCATGGTCAATCGGACCCGCAAATGCCAACACCATATTCCCCGGCACATAATGTCTATCAAAATATTCTTTCAACATTTCTGTTTGAATGTTCTTGATTGTTTCTTCCGTGCCAATCGTTGGCCACGCCATAGGAGTTTCAGGATATAGAAGTTTGCAAGCCTGATTATTTATATCAATGTTCACCCCATCTTCGTTGAGCTCTTCAAAATATTCCTCAAGAATAATTCCCCGTTCTATTTCAATCTCAGGAAAAGTGGGGGAGGAGAAAAACTCTGAGAATAACTCCAGCCCTTTATCAAGTTGGGATACATGAGGACTGAACCCATAC
>CALJGH010000018.1 GCA_938073925.1 uncultured Nitrospinaceae bacterium | reverse complement strand
TTTATGTCAGTGATTCATTGCTCGGAGTAAAAATATTTACTGAAAGACATCCGGGGCAGAAATGTGACAGATGTTGGCATTATTTTGTTGTGGAATCGAATGCAAATGACAGTCTGAACTGTCAACGTTGTAAGGGGCATTTGCAATCCTCCGGAGAATAAAATTTTGAGAAATAACTATTTGTTTTTATTCATAATCTCGAGCGCGTTGATTGTAATAGATCAATACACCAAGTTTATGGTCACGTTGCATATACCTTTGAATTATTCTGTCAAGGTTGTGGAAGGTTTCTTTAATTTGACTCATATTCGCAATTCGGGAGTAGCGTTTGGAATATTTGCTGATCAGCAATCGGAGTTAAAACCTTATCTACTGATATTTGTTTCTGTGATTGCTATCATTGCGATCCTGGCAATATTCGATCAAACGAGTAAAGAAAAACGTTTGGTTCGAACGGGTTTGATTTTGATTTTTAGTGGTGCAATAGGAAATCTAATTGACAGGATTCTTCATAAAGAAGTCATCGACTTCATAGACTTTTTTATAGAGAATCAGCATTGGCCAGCCTTTAATGTTGCTGACTCCTGCATTACAATAGGCGTAATGTTTATGGCGGCAGATATGTTTGTAGGAGATAAGCCGTCAAACCCTTCAAGCGATACGGTATAGCGGAGGAAGAACTATGGTTGAAAAAACGACGCCCGTCAAAGTGGTAATGGTCCGGCGAGGATCGGTGACCATTCCAAGTGTCCCAACCCAAAAACTTCGGACCTTCATACGGAAGAGAGCATTGTTGGGTAGTGACGAAATCTCTGGCGATGGAAAAAGCTGGGTGCGGGTTGATTCGCATTACCAGTTGAGTAAATATTTTTCTGCGGAAGGTGATGAAAATAATACCGCAAGCCAAAACGGAAATGATGAATTTTCTGAAAACTCACCAAATATTGAGAATAATTTACAGGAAGTGGCGGATCTCTTAAAAGATATCAACAGTTAAAACCTATTGAACCCCAAAGTTGAAGTTATGCCCGACCTCGTTATATTCTTTAAACTCCAAAGGGTCGATGGCCGCCGGATAAATAACGCTGACAAATCTTTCAGCTGCCTCGGATGATCGATGCATTGTCAATGCCACTTCGTCTTGGAAGATCATCATATGCAGGAAGGCATAGGGATTTAATATTTCCTGATTTGCGATATAGTATAAAGTTCCTTTTTCGCTTTTTTTAACATACTCCACTAGATTTTTTATTGCTTGTTTGCACCGATCCACCGCTTGCGGGTGTACCTGATAGCGGGCAGTCATTATAATAGGCATGAATCACTCCAATTGTTTAGATAGGGAATGAAAAATAAAAACCGGTTTGATTGCTAAACCATTTCATCTTCCCATTAGCCATGGTGCGCCCTTTCTTTAAAGGGTAAACAAATGTTGTTTAGCACAGGATTAAAAATCATGTCAATAAATTTTGCTTATGCGTTTTTTTATTTCAGGTGGTATCTTTAGCTTTGTTTTCTGTTCTAAAAATGCTGTGAAAGGAAAAGAGTGTTGAAAACCATATGGTAATTTATTTTGTTACGCAGACGTAGGAGCAACTTATGAGTGCAGCCCTTTTTTTGCTGGTGATCCCGCAAAACCGATTTTGCGAACAACAATTGTTTGATTTAAAAGAGGTACTCGAAGGAGGGGGCGGAGAATGTCGAATTTTATCAAAATCGGGCAAAGAAGCCAAAGGTGAGGCGAAAACTTTATTTCAGCCCGATGGAATGCTGGTGGATTGGAATCGGTTTTTACAAGGTAAACCAAAGTATGATGCGGTTATTGTTATAGGTGGAAAGGGTGCCAAGAGCTCTATTTGGGAAGACACGATTTTACCTCAAATACTCACAGATCATTTTCGAGCAGGAAAAATTTTAGGAGCGTTTGGTTTGTCGGTAGTCGCGTTGGCTCGTGCTGGACTGGTTTCTAGATGTGAGGTTTCTGCACAAAAGGAAGAGGCGTGCCTTAAGGAATTGGATGATGCAGGTGCATTTCCTGAAGAAAAAAATCTTGTTGTTGTAAATCGAATCATTACTTCAAACGATTCGAGTACTGGAAAAATATTTGGAGAAACTATCCTTGAACTTTTACGTGATTGATTAACGATAGTTTGTGAAAGTCATATCAATGCCAAAATCTTTTTGTTTGAGGCTTTCGATGACGGATTGCAAATCATCCTTATCTTTACCTGTAACCCTTACCTGATCGTCCATTATCTGTGCCTGCATTTTTTTAAGACCCAGAGTTTTAATATGTTTGACGATTTCTTTGCCTTTTTCCTGCGGGATTCCTTGTTGAATTTTTATGCTCTGCCTGACTGTGTCGCCTGATGCAGCTTCCACATTGCCATAATCCAAAGCCTTGATGGATATCTTTCGTTTCACTAACTTTCCCTGGATTATATCAATCACTGAATTTAGTTTGTGAGCATCATCCGCAAGGATTTTTATTTCTGCTGTTTTCATATCGATTTCTACCTGGCTTTTACTACCTTTAAAGTCAAAACGCTGGCGAATTTCAAGCATCGTCTGATTACAGGCATTTTGAACCTCCGCAAGATCTGTTTCAGAGGTGATGTCAAACGAAGAATTTTTTGAGGCCATTAATATGTCCTTTAAAGTTTAGGATTAAATTGAAATTTTAGTTATTCAGTTATTTAACCTAAACCGCTCCATAAGCTACCATTGCATTGGCCACTTTAACAAATCCCGCTATGTTGGCACCTTTGATATAATCTACTTGTTTTTCTTCTGTTCCATAATTGACGCATTGCTGGTGGATCTCGCGCATGATATTTTTCAAGCGCTCTTCCAGTTCTTCCCGTGTCCATGCCATGCGAATGCTGTTTTGTGTCATTTCTAATCCTGAAACGGCTACTCCTCCCGCATTAGCTGCTTTACCAGGTGCAAAAACCAGGTTGGCCTTTTTTATGGCCGCTATTGCTTCATTAGTTGTGGGCATATTGGCTCCCTCAGTGATTGCTATGATACCTCCTTTTATTAAATTTTCGGCATCTTGAAGTTCTAACTCATTTTGAGTTGCGCAGGGGAAAGCAAGATCGGCCTTGATAGCCCAAGGTCGTTTACCCTCATGAAAATGGCATTTGTATTTTTCGGCGTACTCAGAAATTCTTCCCCGCCTGACGGTTTTCAAGTCGATTAGATAATTGAGTTTTTCATCATTTAAGCCTTCAGGATCGTGAATGAATCCTGATGAATCTGACATGGTTAAAACCTTTCCTCCCAAATGCATAATTTTTTGAGCTGCAAACTGCGCGACATTTCCAGAACCAGAAACCAGACAACTTTTTCCTTTTATTGAATCTCCTCGATGCTGTAACATTTCTTCCATAAAATATACGGCACCATAACCGGTGGCTTCTTTTCTTATTAGACTTCCGCCAAACTCCAGAGCCTTTCCTGTTAAAGTACCCGTGAATTCATTTCTCAATCGTTTGTATTGTCCAAACATAAAGCTGATTTCACGTGCTCCAACTCCAATATCTCCTGCTGGAACATCGATATCTGGACCGATATGCTTGGATAATTCAGTCATGAAGGATTGACAGAACCGCATGATTTCGCGATCCGATTTCCCTTTTGGGTTGAAATCGGAACCTCCTTTTCCCGCTCCCATCGGAAGGGTTGTTAGGCTATTTTTAAATGTCTGCTCAAAACCTAAAAATTTGAGGATGCTTAGGTTGACTGAATGGTGAAATCGCAATCCACCTTTGTAAGGGCCGATAGAATTGTTGAATTGGACGCGATAGCCTTTGTTTGTGCGAATTTTTCGGCTATCGTCTTCCCAACATACTCGAAAAATGATAGTGCGATCAGGCTCGGTCATGCGTTCGAGTATTTGATTTTCAATATAGATGGGGTTTTTATTGATGAAAGGGATAACGGTTGCGGCAACTTCTTCTACGGCTTGATGAAACTCAGTTTCGCCTGGATTTCTCTTGATCAAACCACTCATAAAGTCTTCTAGGTTTAACTCATTAATTTTAGTCATCGTTGTCCTCTTTCATTTTGGCTCTTTTGGATTAATTGGGATAAGGTTTTACCTGATAAGCAATAACTGTTATTTTAAATATCCTTGAATGCTCGAAATTTTAAAGCATTTAACGTATTTTTATAGTTTTATTAAATAATATTAAACCTTGGAAAATATAACATGAATTCTAAAGGAAACCCCGTTTTAATTGAGATGGCCGGTCAATTGCCAGAAGCCTCGAAGTTATATCAATTGATTATGACCAGTGTGAATTACGCCACGATTTTTATTCAAGCCAAGGAAGATTTTTTTGGATTTGCTGACCTTGATAAGGAAATTAAAAATGGTATGACAGGGTTAGCTCTGCTTAAGCAAAATGGATATGAAAGTTATCTCCAAGACATGGAAGATGAGGATCGACTTAGAATGTGTGGGATCATACAAATGTTAGCTGATCTGGCACAAGAGTTGGATGAAGATTGAGTTTCTATAAAAAATTAAGTATTGGCAGAAAGGGAATTCGATGAATTATATTCTTACAACGCTGGCTTTTTTTGTTGGG
>CALJGH010000017.1 GCA_938073925.1 uncultured Nitrospinaceae bacterium | reverse complement strand
ATGCGAGTGCTTATGAGGGAACATTAACTAAATTTGATTTGAAAGTTGGATCGGGAAAAGAAGCGATTGCAGGTAAGAATGTGAATGTTCATTATACGGGTTGGCTGTTTAATAAATCTGCTCCAAAAGAGTGTCGCGAACTCCCACAATTCGTTAGCAAGAAACGAGTGCTTAGCTGCTTGGAGAACAAAGGAAAAAAATTTGATAGTTCTCGTGATCGTCCGGGCAACTTCAAATTTAAACTAGGGGCAGGGCAGGTCATCAAAGGTTGGGATCAAGGCGTGCAAGGCATGAAAGTTGGAGGGCAACGTACATTAATCATTCCATCCTCTTTGGGTTATGGCGCACGTGGTGCCGGCGGTGCAATTCCACCCAATGCCACTTTAGTTTTTGATGTCGAATTGATGAAAGTCTACTAGGTGCGAAACAGAGCGGTGGTTTAAGCAACACGGCTCAGGAAATAATATCCATCGTGGGCGATGGTGAGAATAGTGCGGCTAATGCAGATAAATATACCGTTAGCGGCGGTCGCAATAGGACAGTAACTGGACAGGCTGGGAATTATTGGCGGCAAATCTTCCAGACCAGCAATCCGATCCAATAAAAATTTGCCACAGTTATTAAAAGGATTAGAAATAGTTCAACTTCCCCCAGCAAGGAAAAAACCGCCAGCATCACATTGTTGGTGCAAAGACATAGGGGGCTGATCGCTGTTAGGAAACATCGGTCGCCATACCATTCTCGCAAAGCTTCATCGGTATCTGGGGCACGCGCAAGTTTACGGCTTATGAAATCCAGCTTCTCTACGAGTCGATCTTGCCAGCCATAGACCCAGACAAAAAGGGTCTGTAATCTTAAATCCCATTTAAGCGATTCATCGCTTTCTACAGCAGTCTGGTCTTGTTCTGTAATGCTTTCATCGACTCGGTTCTTATCGTAAGAACCGACGCGCGAGGTATAACTAACCAGATAAAAAACAAAAAACGTACTCTGCATGAAACAAACCAGCAAGCCAAATAACCCTAAAAACCAAAACTTCGCATCCCCGGTTGTTTGAACAAGGTAAAAAGATATCGCGATATAAACCAGAACCGTGATCGCAAAATCTGTTAGAGAATCAAGAAACCTTCCAAATCGGGAGGAGGTTCCGCGAACGCGAGAAAGATTTCCATCCACATTATCCAAAAACACTTTTCCGTAAAGAAAAAGGGCTCCCCACAACAACGCATCCGATCTACCGGAGACGTAAAAACCAGCAGACAACAAACCAAAAATAAACGATAAAAACGTAATCTGGTTCGGCGTTATTGGTGTTGGATAAAGCATCCGCACCACCCAGGGGTTTGGGAAATACCAAAGTCCGTTCACATCAAAAAACCGGGCTTCCGGCGGAAGCTTATTCATTTTTTCAATATCGAAGGACATGAAGATATTTAACCACAGATTGACACAGATGAACGCAGAGGGGAAAAAATAATATCTAGAAGCTCAGAGCGACCTCTTATAGCATTATGGGTAATAGACCCATTGCCACCGGACGTAGTCCGGCTAGCAGATGCCGCAGACGTGGCAGGTGGCGGTGTCGCAGACGGGGGTGCGACCAGCGTTTAGGCCGCGCTGATAATCATCCCATAAAAATCCGTTGCGGTAACCGTGATCGACAATATCCCAGGGCAGGTAATCTTCTTTTCCATATTGTCGATATACGAACGAGTCGACTGAATGTTTTTTTAACGCGCTTTTTGCATCGTGACCATTGCTCAGGTAAGTTTTGAAAAAATCATGCACGCTACGATCTCCACGCGAAAGATAAGTCTGCAGATAAGCTTCATTGGGAGAGCCAAAGCTCATTTTCAAGTGAGGGAGTTTTCCCAATGCTTTTCGCACATGGGCAAATTTTTTCTTTAAACTTCTTACCTCTTCCATCGGATGCCACTGAAACGGCGTTCCTGGTTTCGGGACCAACGGACTCAAACTGATCGTGATCCGACCAATTCGTCCGTGTATTCGGCATTCATCAACATAAACATCCTGGATCCGTTCAACGAGACGAATGAATTGTTCAATGTCGTCATCGGTTTCGTGTGGCAAGCCAATGATGGAATAAATTTTTAAATGTAAAATTCCTTTACGAGTCAGGAATCCGCATTTTTCTACAATAAAATCATCGGTCGCCGCCTTATTGATCACATCGCGCATTCTTTCAGATGGACCGTCTACAGCAACCGTCAAAGTTTTCTGTCCGCTCTTGAGGATGAGATCAACAAGTTCATCGGTAAGCGTTTCCATTCGCAACGATGAAAACGAAAGTGTCTTTCCCTCATCTGTAATTCGTTTCGCTAAAGCGGGAAGTTGTGGGTGATCTGTCACCGACGGACCGACCAAACCTACCGTTTTAGCCATTTCCCCTTGCCCGTCCATAAGCCGCGTCATCGAATCATAGGTTTTATCCAAGTCTGGGAGGCGGGGTGGACGGTAAATGAAACCTGCCGTACAAAAGCGGCAAGCCCATATGCAACCGCGAGTGACTTCCATCAACGCCATATCCTTAAACGTTGAGTCTTCTCCATGAACAACCGAATGCGTGCAAAGAGTTGCCTCGTCTGTCACCCAATGGCGCGTCACGCGCTGAGAAGCGCCAAAAGATGTGGAAACATCCACCTGCCGGCCAGACTCCATTTTCGGATTATAAAATTCAGGCACATAAATTCCGGGGAGACTTGCTGCCCGTTCGAGAAATTTATTTTTATCCTCTTCCGAGGTATTAAGAAGCGTATCAAAAAAGGTATTGGCCATGCCTTCGCCTTCACCGATGAACAGCACATCCATACAGTCGGCTAAAGGTTCCGGATTAATGAAAATTGCCGAACCCCCTGCAACAATCATCGGACAGGAAGCATCGCGTTTCCCCCGGTCTAACGGGATATTGAAGTATTTCAATGCAATGACAGTATTCAGGTAATCCGGCTCGAAGGAAATCGAAAACGCAATCATATCGAAATCGCCAGGAAGTCGGCTCATATCCATGGAGCGTAAATCGGTCTCACTCAGCGTTTCCATTTCCGGCTTCCAATCGGTTGGCAATGCGTAGCGGTCACACTCCACACCTTCGATGGAATTTAATAAAGAATAAACCTGCTGAAATCCAAGATTGGCAAGAGCTACTTCGCGCGTATTCGGGTAAACTAAAAGCACCCGTATGGCTTGATTCGATACCGATGTATCGGCAATGGTATGATCCGTTGGACAAGAAACTGACATTAATTCTCGAAAAAAATTGGGTTTAAAAATAGAGTTAGTATCATACTCTAAATAGAGCTGACTTAAAAAGGATTCCCGCACCAATGACCGAAATATCGCCTGAAAACAGAATGCAGTCCTATCTGCAAAAAATTGCTGCTGGCCCTAAATTGAGCAAAGACCTTACCGAAGAAGAAGCGGAAGATGCCTTATCTTTGATATTGGACGGCGAAGTTTCGGAAGTGCGGATGGGAGTCTTCCTCATCGCTGCTCGCATGAAAGTTGAAACCGTCGCCGAAAACATCGGTTACTGGCGAGCATTGCAAAAAAAAATAAGCCCCAGAAAAATTGCTCTAAATAACCTTCTCCAAATCGCTGATCCGTTTGATGGATTTCAACGCATTCCTTATTTTGGATTTTATGCCATCCCCGTCCTTGCTGAATTGGGACTGCCTACTTACGGTCATTCTGCTCTGCCTCTGCCACCCAAGTTCGGGACCACCTTCGATGATTTATTAGTCAATCATTACCAGTTTCCAAAATCCGGAAATGGCCGTATTAAAAAAATCGAAAAATTCAAATTCGGTTATCTCAGTACCGCCGACACTCATCCTACATTGGAAAACCTGCGATCTATCCGAACAGAAATTGTCAAACGTCCGATGCTGGCAACACTGGAAAAAATTCTCATGCCGCTTCATGCTGAAAGCAAAAACTATCTTGCCACCACTTATTTTCATCGCGGCTATGAAGTGTCCTTAACCGAAATCGGAAAGCTCAGTGAATTTGATCGAGTCATTGTCGGCAACGGAATGGAAGGCACCACTCTATTCGGCGTGCATAAAGAAGCAAAAATTTTCATTCAGAATGGAGACAGCGAAGCTCAACCCCGCACGCTTAAATTTTCAGAAATGTATCAGGAAGAAACTGTCAAACAAATTACAGAATCACATGAAGCACTAAAAGAGATAAAGTCTAAACGAGAAACCCTTGCTGAAATGGGAGAGAGTGCTTTAAAAAATGGGAAGGGGCCAGCGGCTATACAAATTGCCAGCCAAGCCGCGTGCCTGAGTAACCTGTCAGATATTTTCAAAACCCCACAGGAAGGTTTTGATGCTGCCTTGAAAGTCTTAAAATCAGGAGTTTGCTACGAAAAACTGATGCAATGGATAAAACCTTAGCTATTTTTTCTTCAGCATCGGTTGCAGATGCTGCCAAACTAAATCAGCGATGATTTTATAACCTGAGCCGGTAGGGTGCAGTCCATCAGGCCGCGTGTATTCCCTGACACCTGCAACGCCTTCCAGCAAGAATGGAAGATAGACAAGGTCGTACTTCTTAGCCAACTCCGGATAAACCGACTCAAATTTTATAATATAGTCCTCGCCATAGTTGGGCAAGGCTTTCATACCCGCCAATAAAACACGGGCACCGTGTTCCTGGGAAATGCGAATCATGGTTTCAAGGTTTGAACGCATTTCGTCTGTCGAAAGCCCTCTCAACCCATCGTTGGCCCCCAACGCAAGGATGACGATCTGCGGTTTATGTTTCATCAACCAGTTGATACGGCGCACACCTCCCGCAGTGGTATCTCCGCTCACACCTGCATTGACCACTTTATAGGCCAACCCCGCGTTATCGATTTTTACCTGTAGACGTGAAGGGAAATTTTCTTCTGCATCCACGCCGAATCCGGCAGTCAAACTATCCCCTAATGCAAGAACCACGATTTTCTCCTGTGTTGTTTCGGCTGCAAATACCTCTCCTGCAAGCGTTAGCAGTAACACCAAAACATAGCCTGTAATTCGGTTTAATAAAATATTTCGCATAATTTTGTAATACTAATACAATAAACTCTAATCATTAACCCTAAATTTTACCAAGCTTTTGATAAAAATATCCGGATTGAAAAAAACCCTACACGGCGGCGGTCATAAAGTAGAGATTCTGAAGTCTATCGATCTAACCATTCCAACGGGACAGTTCATCGCCATCACCGGTCATT
>CALJGH010000016.1 GCA_938073925.1 uncultured Nitrospinaceae bacterium | reverse complement strand
CATTTTGTATCCTTCATTGTTATGGTTTATTTAAAAAAGAAATAAACTATCAGTAAATTCAAACTATTTCAACTCGCTATACCTGAATTATTGTCTCAAATTGTAAGATTGGCTTCAGATAGGTATTAGTTGTAACTTATTCAATTATTTAGTACTATTAAGATCCTTACAATGTATTAGATAGTTATATTCTGATTAATTTTTTTCTGAGCTTTTCTATGGATTCGTATTTTGAAAAAGGGGTGAGTTTAAAGGGCATTCTCCGGGTTAAAGGGGCCGTCCATTTTGATGGGTACTTTGAAGGGGAAATTTATTCCACCAACCATTTTGTTGTTGGCAAGTCTGGAAAAGTTCTAGGGAACGTAAAATCTCATAATCTTACCAATAAGGGTTTTATTCAGGGAGACTTATTTGCTGAAAATAAGGTAGCCCTGATGAATGACAGTAGATTGATGGGGGATATTTCGACCTATCATCTGATAATCGATGAAGGATCGAACTTTGAGGGGCGATGTAAGATGATCGATGCGCCTCCCAAAACCATTAAAGAAGAAATTGAAACCCTTGAACGACCTGTACCCGCTACAACTACTAAAGCCCCAAAGTTGTCAAAAGGAACTTCTATCCCGGTGGTTGCTGGTGATTCACCAAAAAAGAAGATGGCCATAGCCGCGGTAGTTTTATTAGTTTCCGGAGTTTTGTGGTTTGTTTTCAAAAACTCAAAGGACGACCTAAGATCATTGTTGGACACTGGGAATAAATTGGTGGCTGAGAAAAAATACTCTGATGCCGAATCCGTTTTTAGAAAGGCATTAAATGTTTCGCGTTCAAATCCTAAGATATATGCAGGGCTCGGAGATATGTATTTTAGCAGCCAACGGTATAGCGAGGCGTTGACACAATTTGAACGAGCGATTGAGTTGAGTAAAAGCAACAGCGAATACCGTATCAAAAAGGCCAAGATTTATTCTGCAATGGGACAGTTTAATGAAGCTGTGGATTCGTATCAGCAGGCGATTGAAGTTGATCCCAAAAATGGCACTATTTTTTATCAATTGGGGATGATTTATAAAGAACAGGGAAAAACGGATAAGTTTCGTGAGTCCATTGAATTGAGTGCCGAGTTGGATTCTAAGTCCTTTAAGCCACATGAAGCCTTAGGTCTGATTTATGCAGAAGGAAAAAAATATGAACAAGCAGTTGTGGAAATTCGCAAAGCCATCGATCTGAAAAAAGATGAGCCAGCTTTGCATCTGACTTTGGGTAAACTATTGCTGGAATCGAATAAGGAAGCCGATGCCATAAAGGCGTTTAAGAGTGCAGCCGATTTATTTCCTGAAAATTTTTCTGCGCAGATCAGACTTGCGGATTGGTATTTTGTCAAAGGGATGTTGTCGGAGTCGCTTGAGAACTATGAAGCGGCTGAAGCCATTGATCCGAAGAGTTCGGAGGTTCAAGTTCGGCTGGGGCAACTCTATCTTGATAAGAAAAAAATTAAGAAAGCCCGAATGGCTTTTGAAAAAGCAATCAAGCTCAATCCAAAAGATGCGGACAGCCATTATCAGTTGGGTAAACTGGTTGCCGTCGATGAACAATTGGATAGGGCTCAATCGTTACTTTCCAATGCGGTTTCTTTGAAGGCAGGGCATGCCCCCTCTCACTACGAGTTGGGTAAGGTTTTATTAGCGAAAGGGAAGGTGGATTTGTCGCTGAACCAATTTGACAAATCCAGGGAATTGGATCCAAAAAACTCTGAATACATCATGGGTGTGGCTTCGGTGCTGGTAGAAAAAAAGGAATTGGATAAGGCTTTGGAAATGCTTTTGGCTGTTTCTAATAAGGAGCCTGAAAATACAGACCTTCTTTTTGAGGTTTGTAATGTCTATACGAAGAAAGGTTACTTCACCAAGGCCATGGGTTATTGTGAAAAGATGCTGGAATTAAAACCCGGAGTCTATAAAGCTATGAACCGGCTCGCCTGGCTCTATGCTAAAAAGCAAAAAAACCTTGCCAAGGCGCTTGATCTTTCTAGTCAAACTTTGAAAGCATTTCCTAAACGTCCTGAGTATATTGATACGCTGTCTGAAATTTATTATGTACAGGGAAAGAGCGAGGAGGCAATCACAAAAATAAAAGAGGCTTTGAATCTGGTCCCGAACGACCCCTATTACAAACAGCAACTTTGGAAATTCAAGAACGTAAAGCCTAAGAAACCTGCCGCCTGATTTTAAAGGATACCCATTCCTTTAATAGTTATATAAAGAAAATAAGTTGCCAGCAAAGTTGCTCCGCTTATCTTTCCCAATGAATGTTTTCCGAATAAGATCAAGACAAGTAATAGGATGGTGATTCCAGTTGCGATTATTAGGTCAGGGTGAATGGGTTCGCTTATATTTAGAGGGTGTATTAACGAAGTAATACCCAGTACCATCAAAATATTAAAAATATTGCTTCCAAAAATATTGCCGATTGCCATTTCTCCATGTCCGCGTCTGGCAGCCATAATGGATGAAACAATTTCCGGAAGGCTGGTTCCAATAGCGACAATGGTGATTCCAATAAACCATTCGCTGATTCCGATATTCCGGGCTATAGAAACTCCGCCGGACACAAGAAACTTTGCTCCTCCTACAAGAGCGACGAGACCTCCTATTATTAGTAGGAATTGAAATGCGGGGCCTTTATCTGTGAGAAAACCTATTTCATCTTCTAGTTCGGATGATAGGTCTTCTTTATGGCTAATTGATCTCCAGATATACAATGCAAGAAGAGACACCATTATGGCTCCTTCCAGGCGGTGAATTTTAAGATCCCATGCCAAGAATAAAATTAAAAAGGCGGCGAGTAATAAGGGTGGATACTCACGGTTGAACCTTTTCGAGGCGATGACTATAGGGGCAATCATGGCCGTTAAACCAAGAACCAGTCCAATATTGGCGATGTTACTACCAATTACGTTTCCCATTGCCAGCTCGGGGGCCGCATCCAATGCAGCGAGGATGGCTACGGCGAGCTCTGGTGCAGACGTTCCAAACGCAATAACAGTAGCTCCAATTACAAAAGGGCTGATTTTTAAAAATCGGGCAAGACTCGTGCTACCGGTTACCAGAAAGTCCCCACCATAATAGAGTAGAGCCAGTCCTACTAAAATGTTCACTAAATCC
>CALJGH010000015.1 GCA_938073925.1 uncultured Nitrospinaceae bacterium | reverse complement strand
AAGACCTGCTATTACAATCTCTTGTACTACTGCCCATTTACGGTTCACTTGCACTTTTTGTATGGAAACTGGCGGGGCACCCCTTCACATTAATTCCATCTTCACTATCATGGCTATTGATATCAGGGCTGTTAGGAATTTTTGCGATCCAGGTTATTCGCTGCTGGCAGATCAATTTACCCGACATTAAACAGGCGAACCCCGATTACGAAAAATATTCATTCAGCCAGATCGCTATTTTGAGCATGGTTTACTCCCTTACCTTCGGTTCCGAGTTGGCTATCGTTTCAATTTTCCCGCAATTTCTGGAAACGACTTTTTCCCTTTCAGTAGGGATGGCAGGAATGCTCGGAGCCAGTTATGCTTTTATGAACCTGATAGCTCGTCCTGGTGGCGGCTGGGCTTCTGACCGGTTCGGTCGCAAGCAAATACTCATTCTTCTCGTTCTCTGCGGTATGGTGACCCACGGATTTATCGGAGAAATAAACTCTGCCTGGCAACTTCCAAATGCTATCGCTCTTGTTTTAATCGGGTCCATCTTTTTTAAAGCCGGAAATGGGGCGTGTTTTGCCGCTGTTCCTTTAGTCAAGAAAAGCCTGACAGGCCAATTGGCCGGTTTGACAGGGGCTTATGGAAGTGTCGGGGCAGTTTGTTTTCTGACCCTCTATAGTTTTGTATCACCACAGGAATTTTTTAAAATTATCGCCGCTTACGCTTTTCTGGTATTCTTGGCTCTGCTTTTTTTAAAACCATTTCCTTCACCTCAAAAAACCAACATCTAAAGGAGTCATTTTAAAAATGGGATTCACCTGTGGCCTGGTCGGTCTACCAAATGCTGGCAAATCAACCCTGTTCGGCGCACTGACACGCACGAAAGCACAATCGGGAAACTACGCTTTCACCACCATAGAACCGAACAGCGGCATCGTGCCTGTTCCCGACAAACGTCTGGACACCATCACCCACTATGTCCAAACAAAGAAAATCGTTCCCACCACGATGGAGTTCGTTGACATTGCCGGATTGATCAAAGGAGCATCAAAGGGTGAAGGATTGGGCAATAAATTTCTCGGCCATATTCGCGAAGTCGATGCCATAGCCCATGTTGTGCGTTGTTTTGAAGACAGTAATGTCCCTCATGTAAGCGACATCATTGATCCAGCCGCTGACATCGACACGATCAACACCGAGTTGATGATTGCAGATATGGACTCACTGGATAAACGAAAAACAAAAATAGAGAAGCTTGCAAAATCCGGCGATAAAGAAGCACGTTCGCAAATGGAAGTTCTTAAAAAGCTGATCGATGGCATTAATAATGGTCAGCCTAGCAGAACCCTTACCGGACTCTCTGATGAAGATCAAAATTTTGTCAAAAGCCTGACTCTCTTAAGTGCAAAACCCGTTCTCTACATCTGCAATGTCATGGACCCTGGGGATACGGATAACGAACTGGTTCAGAAAGTAAAAGCCATCGCCGCAGAAGACGGATCGGTAGTCGTTGCGCTTGCGGGAAAAATCGAAGGTGAAATTATGGAGATGGAAGACCCCGAGGAACAGCAAATGTTTATGGAAGAAATGGGGCTGACTGAAACAGGGCTTGACCGTATGATCGCCACCGGCTATGGACTGCTGGAACTCTCCACCTATTTCACCGCAGGAGAAAAGGAAACCCGAGCGTGGACGATTCCAAAAAACTCGAAAGCCCCACAGGCAGCAGGAGCTATCCATTCAGATTTTGAAAAAGGTTTTATTCGCGCTGAAGTTTATAGCTTGGAAGATTTGGAAAAACACAAAACCGAAGCAGGCATAAAAGAAGCTGGCAAACTGCGGGTCGAAGGTAAAGATTATGTCGTTCAAGACGGCGACATCATGCATTTTCGGTTTAACGTTTGAGACTACTTCCCCCACCCCGGCACCAGGCAAGGCGGAGTTTTTCCGCCTAAAACATCTAAAACATTATCCACTAAAAGATCTGCCATGCGATCGCGAGTTTCAAAACTTGCACTGCCGATATGTGGCAGCAACATCAGATTTTCCAGTTCTGTCATACCTTCGGTAAGAGCCGGCTCGTTTTCATAAACATCCAACGCGGCACCTGCAATTTTTCCATCTTTCAATACCTCAACCAATGCCGCATCATCCACCACTTTACCGCGCGCGGTATGAATAAAATATGCGGTGGGTTTCATCATCAATAGTTGTTCTTTGCCGATCATATATTTTGTTTCCTCTGTGAGCGGTGCATGCACGGTCACAAAATCAGATTGAGGCAGTAAATCTTCCAGCGTTGCAAATTTCGCATTTAATGTATTTTCTTTTTCCACTGCCATGCGGTTTCTATTGCAATAGAGGACTTTCATATTAAATCCCGATGCTCGCCGGGCTACCGCCGAACCAATCTCACCACAACCGATCACACCCAAGGTTTTGCCATAAACATCTCCCCCTAGATACATTTTTGCAGACCACCCTTTGAAACGGTTGTCACGAGTGAACCGCTCAGCCGGAACAATATTCCGCGCCGCGCCCAGGATCATAGCCCAGGTCAGATCAGCGGTGGTTTCGTGCAAAACTCCGGGGGTGTTAGTGACCCAGATTCCATGATTAGCTGCATAAGCCACGTCAATATTATTGAATCCAGCCCCATAATTGGCAATGAGCTTTAAATTTGGACCTTTATCTATAATGCCTGGACCCATTTTGTCCGATAAGTAAGTGATCATAACAACGCTTTCGGAGGCTATTTTTTCTAAATCCGAAGCAGAAGGTGAATGGTCCGTCTGATTGGTTCTCAAATCACAATGAGGATTTAGTTTTTCCAACGCTTTTTCAGGAAATAAATTGGTGACTGTGACGACAGGCTTCACTCTAGACCGTCCTTTCAAAATAATCTGTGGTAAAATAAGTCTCTGATTTTAAAGGAAAAAGTGGTTTAAGCCCATGAAAATTTTATTCCTCGTTCCACCCGAAACCATATCCCTTGAATCTTCGGTGCCTAAAGCACTCGAAGGCGGCAAAGGCTACTACCCGAAACTGGGTTTGCTCTATGTCGCGGCTTATTATGAGCGCGAAACGGGCAACCGGCCTGATTTCATCGATTGCCCTCCTGAAAATGTTTCTCAGGAAGAATTATCTCGACGTGTGAAAGAAATTCAGCCCGATATGATCGCCATGAGCATCATGACCTTCAATCTACTGGATGCCTTACACACCGCGCGCGTCCTCAAAAAGGAGAACCCGAATCTTAAAGTTTGCCTCGGTGGGCCGCATGTGAATTTATATGCTAAAGAAACCCTCCATCAATCTGAAATCGATTATGTGGTATTCGGTGAAGGTGAAAAGATTTTCACCAACTTGATTCAGGCACTGGAAAAAAATGAATCTTTAAAATCTATCAAAGGACTCGGCTACAAAGCGAATGGTGAAGAGCATGTCAACCCTGCAGAAACAGAACTGCTAGATCTAAACGAACTCCCATTTCCGGCACGCCATTTGGTAGATGTTGGAAGCTACAAACATATCATTGGTGAAGGCAGGCAATTTTTCACTATTCAAGCGACACGCGGTTGCCCAGCGGCTTGTTCGTTCTGTGATATTCGCAAAACAAAGTTTCGCATTCGCAGCCCTGAAAACGTAGTCGATGAAGTTGAACAACTGTCAAAAATAGGGGTCGATGATCTATTCTTTGTAGACGATACAATCACTATCGATAAAAAGAATGTACTCGCCATTTGTGATCTCATTGTCGAACGCGGCATTAAAATTCACTTCAAAATTTCTGCTCGTGTTGACACCATCAATGAAGAAGTTGTTGCAGCGTTGAAACGGGCGGGCTGTTATCGTATCCATTTTGGAATAGAATCGGCCAGCCCGAAACACCTGAAGTACCTGCAGAAAGGCCAGACTCCTGAAAAAGTGGAACGCGCCTGCAAAATGACACGCGATGCAGGAATTGGGTTCTTCGCTTATATGATGATCGGCATTCCTCACGAAACCAAAGAAGAAATGTTCGAAACCGTAGACTTCGCAAAAAAACTGAAACCCGATTACGCACAGTTTTCCATCTGCACACCCTATCCTAAAGTAGAACTTTATTTCCAAATGCT
>CALJGH010000014.1 GCA_938073925.1 uncultured Nitrospinaceae bacterium | reverse complement strand
TGCAACCCTATTAATAGACACCTTCATCAGCTTTTTCCTTCAAGATTAAAATCCCAGTAATTTTAAACTCCCCCACCCCCCTTTACAACCCCTCCTTTTTAACAATGAGGAAGGAATATATCTGCGCTTTTTATGACTGTCAGGGCTTCTAGAAATATTTTTTGTCTTTGCAGAAGAAAGTTACTTAGTCGAGAAGCCAGAGAGGAGATACATTATAAAGCGCATCGGAAACCGACAAAATTAATTTTTTTTGACGGTTCAGCATCTGTCCTATCAGAGGGTCGAACCCCGACAGAATAGTTTATCCAGGAACCACCGCGGATCACTTTACGATTGCCTTTTTCTGGACCTTTGGGGTTGTCATGTGGTTTTTTCTCGTAATAGTCTTCATCGTACCAATCGAAAACCCATTCATAAACGTTACCCGCCATATCATACAAACCGAAATCATTTACCGGGAAACTGCCAACCGGGGCGGTGTGACTGTAACCATCCTCAAATTGTTTTTCTTTCCAACGTTTATCACAACTACGATCACAGAAGTTAGCTCGACTGGATTCAGCTTCATTTCCCCATGCAAAGGTCGAATGCTTGCCTCCCTTTGCCGCCCATTCCCATTCAGCTTCTGTTGGAAGTCGCTTGCCAACCTTCTCACAATATTCCATTGCCTCATACCAGGTAACACTCTCCACCGGTAGGTTAGAACCTTTAAATTCCGAAGGGTTCTTGGTCATAACACGTTGGTAATTTTTTTGAGTCACTTCATAGAGGTCAAGGTAGTAGCCGGTTAACTTGACCGAGTGGAGGGGTTCTTCATCCTTAAACCATTTTTCTTTACAGTAATCATTGTTCTTAAGGCAAACATTCTGAGCTTCTTTTGAAGCCGTTCCTCTAATAAACTCTCCGCCGGGAATTAAAACCATCCCCTCCGGAATTTGCTTTGACTCAAGCACCGCGTTATTTATTTTCGTACTTAACCCCGGCTTTTCCTTTATCTCTTCAGAGTCAGCAGATGCGAACAAAAACAAAGAAGCAGAAAAGGTAATTAAAGAAACTCCATTTTTAAACATAGTTTCTTCTCCACCGATTGATTCTCTCACCCCAGGCTAAAGCTTTTTCGGTGATATTATTTTTCTTCCAATTTCCTGCGGCATATTTATTTGCTTCGGCGAGCGTGGGATAGATATGAATAGTACCCAGAATCTTATTCATTCCAAATCCGTTTTTCATCGCCGCGACATATTCTGAAATAATATCCCCCGCGTGAAGCGCGGCAATGGTCACGCCAATAACTTTATCTTTTCCTGGTACGGTCAAGACTTTAACTATTCCATGAGCCGCCTCATCGGCAATAGCTCGGTCCAGGTCATCGATTCCATAAGTAGTGACATCGTAGGGAATGCCCTGCTCTTTAGCCTCTATTTCATTCAAACCTGAACGTGCTACTTCAGGGTCCGTAAAAGTCGACCAGGGTACGGTGCTGTAATCAACTTTGAATCCGTAAAAAGGATTTAACATCGAATTGACCGCACAGTACCAGGCTTGGTGAGCAGCAATATGTGTAAATTGATAGGGACCGGCAACATCGCCACAAGCATAAATATTGGGTATATTGGTTTTCATATACTCGTCCACCTTAATCGTTTTCTGCGGTGTTAATTCGACTCCCAGTTCTTCCAATCCGAATCCCGTCGTATTGGCTTTTCTGCCCAATGCAATCAATAAAGTATCAAACTCGACTTCAACGGAGTTTCCATTACTCTCACACTCCAAAAAATCTTTTCCGTCGCGCTTAAAGAATCTTTTGGGTGTATGCCCTACTAATACATTGATGCCATCATTTTGAAAACTTTCCAAAACCATTTGCGATACTTCAGGATCTTCTTTGGGAATCAGTCGTTTGTTGCGTTCAACCTGGGTCACGTTACTCCCCAGTCGGGCAAAGGCCTGGCTCAGCTCAGAACCGATGGGTCCTCCACCCAACACCAGTAGGTTTTTGGGTTGTTCGCGGATATCCCAAATGGTGTCAGAAGTAAAGTATTCAACATTGTCGATTCCATCAATAGGAGGAATAGATGGACGCGCTCCGGTGCCAACAACAATATTACGGGTCGTTAAAAATTTTCCATTCACAGACACTTCATAAGGCGAGATTATTTTTGCTTCTCCGGTATGACATTCGACCCCCAAAGAAGTATACCGTTCTATCGAATCATGCGGCTCTATCGTTCTGATAACTCGTTGGATTCGCTCCATCACATCTGCAAAATTAAAATCGACATGTGCACTTTTAAAACCTAGCTTCTGACATTTTTTAACATCGGCCATGAATTTAGCTGAACGAATCAAGGCTTTACTGGGAACACATCCCGTATTAAGACAATCTCCTCCCATTTTATGTTTCTCTATAAGCGCAACTTTTCCCTTAGTCGCGGCTCCTATATAGCTTGTAACTAATCCGGCCGCCCCCCCGCCAATCACCACCATGTTGTAATCGAATGATTTTGGTTTTTTAAATTTACTCATAACCCTTCTTCCTTTATAGAAGCCCACAAGCTTTCTGGCCAGAAAAGGGAAAATTCCTAACAGAACAAATGAAAAAATAATTTCAGGGGAGAGAATGCCACTTAGAGAATCTAATTGAGCCAATTGCGTTCCGGCATTTACAAAAACAATAGTTCCCGCCAACATACCTAACTGACTCACCCCGTAAAAAGTTATCGCCTTCATGGGAGTAAGCCCCATCACCAGATTAATAACAAAAAAAGGAACAGCAGGAATTAACCGGAGTGTAAAAAGGTAAAAACCCCCATCTTTTTGCACCCCGTCATTGAATGATTTTAGATAACTGCCAAATTTATTTTGAACCCAGTCGCGTAACAATAAACGCGAAACAAGAAAGGCAAGCGTCGCGCCAATACTACTGGCAAAAGAAACCAGAATCGTTCCAACAAGCAACCCAAACAAAGCACCACCCAGCAACGTAAGAATTACCGCCCCTGGAAGAGAAAGAGCAGTCGAAACAATATAAACTCCGGTAAATGCACCCATCGCCAACAAAGTATTTTCTTTATAAAATTCTAAGAAATTGGTTTGTTGCTCTTTAATATATTCAAGGGACAGGTATTGGCTGAAATCTAAATAGAAAAAAA
>CALJGH010000013.1 GCA_938073925.1 uncultured Nitrospinaceae bacterium | reverse complement strand
AAAGAGGAGACAAACCGACATCATGGTAAAAGCAATATAAATCCATTTGTTTTCTTTGGGAGAAAAAATAAGTTTTCCGGAGGCAAGCAAAAGAGCCAGCATTAAAAGACCCGCATAGGTCATATAGACACTCATTGTGCCTTCAGCCCTTACTCCTTCAACTAAGGAGTTACCTGCAGGATTGATAACGGTTTCCCAGGAGGTGTAAAAGCCCGTCAGAGTAGAAAGAGTAGCAGAAGCGATTAAAAGCAAAGTAAGCCGCTCTCTTATATCTTGACTGTTAATACAATTTACAGCCCAAAAAAATATCAAAATTTCAAGCAGTCGTTTGAGTGACTTATAGCTTACAGAGAAATCCACAGCCCCGACAACTGCCACAAGGCAAGCCAGAACAAAAAACAAAAATGGGATTTTTAGAGGAAAGGTCTGCTCTCCCCATGATCGGGTCAAACAACATTTTATCATCCATGCCAACCCACCAACTCCGCAAGAAATCTGCGTCAAACTGATGGAAAAAAAAGAGAAGCAGACAAAGCTCATTAGGCTGAACGATATAACTTTATCCAAATTTTTAGATTGAGAGGTCATGGAATTAAAAGGTGATGTAAATGGTGATACTAACTGGGTTAATTAAGGGGCGATTAAGAGGAATTATCTGCGTGTTCCAGAAATCAAAGCATGGCGAAACCAGTTTCTTAGCCACGAAAAATTACGATCTAGAAACTGATCTACACGAAAAGCAAAGCGCATGAGACTATTGGACGGGTTCTTAAAAAGCATTCCTGACAAAACGCCACAAGGAACTGATAATAATTCTTCATAAAAAAACTGAGTTTCAAAACGTTTTTTAATTTCAGTAATATCGCAAAGTCTCAGTGGTTGTTCGTCAGAAGTTCTCGCCTTTTTTGTCAAATACCTTACAAGTTTCCCCGCAGGGTTTACATCCAAAGGCTCAACAAATAATATTTTTCCATTGGGTTTTAATACGCGGAAAATTTCATCCAAAGCCGGAACCATATTCAAGTGATGAAGAATCGCATCCCCATAAACAAAGTCAAATGTTCCATCTTCAAATTGCAAATCATGCGCGTCCATAAGAATAAAATCTGGGCTATTATCGCTACTCGCGGCAGAACCTACCCCAGCCTGGAGTTCGGCTTCGGAAATATTAATACAAGTTAAGGAGGAAGGAAGAATAGAATTATTATCAAGCCATCCTCTCCACGCCGTAGATCCTATTTCAAGAACCTTCTTACCCTGGGCGCATTGCATCATCTCTTTAATCAGACTGTATCTTCTGCGGATATAAAAATATCGACAGTGATTGAATATTTTTTCATACCCTCCTCTTTCCAGACCTTTATTATACTGTTCCCGTTCTCTTTCTCCCAACTCCGAAAATTTTTGCGATTCCATACTCTACTCTTCACTTAAAAGGTTATTTCCGAGAATCATTATATCACCTCGAAAAACTCATGTTGAAATTTCTGATATGCAGCAATGCAACCGTTGATGTAACATTATAAGAAAAATAACTTCCATTCCATGAATAATACTTGATGACACAACACACATACACCAACGAGCTCATAAAAGAAAAGAGCCCTTATCTGTTGCAGCACGCGCACAATCCCGTCAACTGGTACCCTTGGGGTGACAAACCGTTCCAAATTGCAAAAGAAAAAAATATACCCGTACTCATCAGCATTGGCTATGCCACTTGCCATTGGTGCCACGTGATGGAGCGCGAATCTTTTGAAGACGCAGTTCTGGCCGCAGTCTTGAACGAAAGTTTTGTCTGCATCAAGGTAGACCGTGAAGAACGTCCAGATGTGGACAGCATCTATATGCAAGCGGTGCAAGCATTGGGACAACAGGGAGGCTGGCCTCTCAATGTTTTTTTAACGCCGGATGGTATCCCCTTTTATGGCGGGACTTATTTCCCTCCAGAAAAACGCCACAATACTCCTTCTTTTCTCGATGTATTACAATTTCTCATAACCACTTGGGAAAATGAACAGGACAAGGTTACCAAGCAAACCAAGGCACTGATCGATTACATACGCCAATCTTCCACGCGGGAGAAAACAACTGCCGACCTCGATGATTTGAGCTTTGACGGGGAAGACAAAGCATTAGAGCTTTTTGAAAATCATTACGACAAATTGAATCATGGATTTCAATTTCAATCGCAAAACAAATTCCCGCCATCTATGGGGCTTTCTCTTTTATTAAGGCATCACCACCGAACAGGCAATGCTAATAGTCTGATAATGGCAGAGAACACTCTCAAGGCAATGAAATTCGGTGGCATCTATGACCAGATTGGGGGCGGACTTTCACGTTACAGCACTGATTACCGATGGCTGGTGCCGCATTTTGAAAAAATGTTGTATGACAACGCTTTGTTCACAACTGCCTTGATCGAAGCCTATCAAGTCACTAAAAAGATAGAATTCGCCGACTATGCCAACGATCTTCTACATTATATCGATCGAGACATGACCTCAGAAGAGGGGGCCTTTTTTAGCGCCGAAGATGCCGACAGTGAAGGCGTTGAAGGCAAGTTCTACGTCTGGTCCAAGGAAGAGATTGAAAATATTCTTGGAAGAAAAACAGCCAGTGTCGCTATTCCTTTTTACAATGTCACTCAAAAGGGAAATTTTGAAGGAGAAAATATTCTCCATCAAACACGTGGCTCTGAAACGGTTGCCAAAGAAACAGGCATGAACCCTGATGACTTCAGTAAAGAGTTGCAAATAGCTCGCGAAAAATTGTTGCAAGTTCGCAGCAAACGTATTCGTCCTCTGCTTGACGACAAAATACTCACATCATGGAATTCCCTGATGATCAGTGCGATGGCTAAAACCGGACGCGTAATGGAAGATGAAGGGAGAATTGAAAAAGCAGCTAAGGCTATGCAATTTCTGCTCGATCAACTTAGAACTTCCGACGGGAAAATGCTACGTCGTTATCGGGAAGGAGAAGCCCGCTACGATGGCTATTTGTTCGACCATAGTGCAACGGCAGTGGCTTGCTTGGATTTATATGAAGCCACTTACGATTCACACTATATCCAAATAGCACGAGAACTGATGCAACGTGTTGTTGAAAAATTTTCGAGTGAAACCGGTGCTTTTCATGAAACCGCCAGCGATGCTGAAGAATTATTAGTCCGCCAGGTCAGTGGTTACGATGGAGTCGAGCCTTCGGGAAACAGCAACGCGGCCCTGGCTTTTCTAAAACTTTCTGCCTATTTAATTGATCCCGAGTTAACCAAAAAAGCAGAAAACATTTTCTTGAGCTTTTACGATGAACTCATGGAATACGGGCTCAATTCTGCCTATATGTTACAAGCATTGCATTTATATCTGGGCGGACTAAAAGAAGTTGCCATAATAGGCAAAAAAAATGACGTTGCTACTCAGAATTTTCTGACCACTCTTCGCAAGGGATTTTTTCCGAATTCGGTTTTTGCGTTTTCATATGAAGATGAAGTTGAAAAAAACGCTAAAATAATTCCATTGCTGGAGGGCCGAAAATTGCATCAAGGGAAAGCAACTGCATACGTTTGCCGTCAAGGCACCTGTCTGCCACCTGTGCAAACTTCAGAAGAATTGGTGAAACTATTGAGTTATGAATAAAGAAACTCTATGATAAGCCTATCACTTTCACCGTAGGGAGAAACTTAACTGACATGCGAAAAGAATTGATAGATGGCATGGTCGAAACAGCTCTTACTGGCCAATCCATTTCTAACGAGCAGGCGTTACAACTGGAATCCTTTTCTCACGAGGAACTGGATTATCTTTTTATTGGAACCGATCGTATACGTGACCAATTCAAGGGTGAAAATGTCAAAATTTGCTCCATCGTCAACGCCAAGTCTGGGCGTTGTGTTGAAGACTGTTCCTTTTGTGGGCAGTCAAGTTCGTTTAAAACCGATGCTCCTGAATTTGAATTGATGAGCGTTGAAGAGATGGTCACCGCCGCTAAAGAAGCAGAAGCTTTTGGTGCCAATGAATTTTCCATTGTTGCATCTGGAACCAAAATGAATGATCGAGAGGAACTCGATCGAGTGAAGGAAGCGGTGCGCCGGATTAAAGCGGAAACCAATCTCGAAACCTGTTGTTCCTTAGGATTGATGGAACTGGATCATTTAAAAGAACTGAAAGAGGCAGGACTGGACCGATGCCACCACAACCTCGAAACCGCTGCCAGCCATTTTGAAAAAATTGTAACCACTCATACTTATGAGGATGAAGTCAAAGCGGTGCAAAATGCCCAAGAAGCTGGACTCGATGTTTGTGTTGGAGGAATTTTTGGGATGGGAGAGTCCTTCACGCAAAGGGTAGAACTGGCATTCTCTATTCGCGACCTTGGCACACAATCTCTCCCCATCAATTTCCTCAAACCCATTGAAGGAACCGGGATGGATCATCTCGAAACAATTGAATATTACGATGCACTTAAAACCATTGCCTTACTGCGATTGATATTACCAAAGATAGATTTGTTTGTTTGCGGCGGCAGGGAAGAAGTGCTCACGGATAAGCAAGAAAAATTGTTTTCGGCAGGCGCTAATGGAATTCTTGGTGGCAATTACCTGACCACAAAAGGCCAGGATCCAAAAAGAGATATTGGCATGATCGAAGACTTGGGTCTTCGCCCACCCACTTCGTGGGAAGTAAATAGCAATAGCTAAACCCTTATGCCTGTTTTCCACCCCTACAGGAATGGAAAACAAGCTAACCTATAGTAAAAGGCTTGATCGCATCTATTGACTTCATAGACATCGACCCCATCACCAGCGGCGGTTCGCCGCTAGCCCCAGAGTTCGTCTGGGATTTCTAGGCGGTCGATTTTCTTACCCTGACCTACATGCTGGTCGAGAATCTCTTCAACGTCTTCAGGTTGCACTTTTTGGTACCAAACCCCTTCTGGATAAACGATAACAACCGGGCCAACACCACAAGGCCCTAGACATCCCGTGCTGGTCACTGTTGCTTTTCCAAACAACCCTTTTTGCTCGATTCCCATCGACAGTTTTTCAAAAATCGCATTAGAACCGCTCTCGTTACAAGACCCACGTGGGTGTCCCGGTGGACGGCTGTTTGTACAAACTAAAATATGATAACTTGGTTTCGGCATCTGAAAATCTCCGCTTGGATTTATTAAAAAACAGAATGCTACATTAGATGTTTAATAATTGAAATAGATTTTTTTATACTCATGGAAAATATGAATATTAAACTTGCCCGGTTTGATAAAGACTATCTGATCTCATGGCTTGAACTTTTTGCCAAGGAACCCGTTTCACAAATAGAATGCATACTCTTAAAAGGTGATGCCTCTGACAGAAATTATTACAGGGCCAAGTATGCATTAAAATCTTCACATGGAATGCCACGCTCCGTCATCATAATGCAATTAGCCAAACTGGAAACTGAACCCGACTTCAACTGTATACAAAAATTTCTCAGGAATCTCGACATACCCGTACCAGACATCTTCCATTTCGATGCAAAACAGGGATTACTATTCCTGACGGATTGCGGCGACACTCACTTGGCGGATCAGATTACTGAGGAACCCAAAAAAACCGTGTTCTGGTATCAAAAAGCCATCGATATTATCGTGGCCTTTCATATTCGCGCCACCGTCAACATCACACCCGACTCCCCTGCCCACTCCTTATTTTTTGATGAAGAAAAACTAATGTGGGAAATGAATTTCATGCTGGAACATTACGTGCAAGGGATGCTGATGAGCGCTTTGGACAAGGACAAAAAAAACGAAGTCCGGGAAGCTTTGCGCACAGTTTGCAAAACCTTGTCAAAAGAGGATCGGGTTTTCACGCATCGAGATTATCATTCAAAAAATATAATGATACATAATGGTAAGCTGAAGGTGATCGACTTTCAGGATGCCAGAATGGGTCCGTGCCAGTATGATCTGGTTTCCCTTTTGAAAGATTCCTATGTTGTCTTGAATGACTCTCTAAGGAGTGAGTTGCTTGAATATTATATCGAGCGCATGAAACAAAATGGCAGAGAAGTTATACGGGAACCCTTTTATAAAATTTTTGACTGGATGTCTTTGCAGAGAAATTTAAAAGCGATTGGTACTTTTGCCTACCAACATAAAGTTTTAGGCAATGACCGCTATCTGCAATACATTGAACCGACCTTGGATTACATAAGGCAAACTCTAGTCAACCGCCGCGATCTCAAATTTTTAAGCCCGGCTCTGAATTCTGCAATACCAACGTTAAACGCTAATTAAATTATTCAACAATAAAAGCAGCAAAATTATGACATTGTTAAAGCGATATGTGCTTGCACAATTTGTGAAAATATATTTATTGACCGCCAGTGGTTTGGTTGGAATTTTTTTGATCGTGGATTTTTTTGAACGCATCGACGAGTTTTTGGCAAAAGACGCACCCATGATTGATCTCGTCTCATATTATATTTTCAAAGTCCCTTTCATTGCTTTTTACATGGCCCCTCAGGGAGTTCTTCTTGCAACCGTTATCACCCTCGCCTCACTTGCAAAAAACAATGAATTCACAGCAATGAAAGCCTGCGGAATAAGCATTACCGGCATCACCCTTCCCATTATCGGCGCCTCCTTGGTTATTGCTTTGACAATTCTTGCCAGCAGTGAATTTTTATCTCCTATTACCAATCAGAAAATGAATTATATCTTTATGGGTAAAATACAGGCGCGCACTTCCTATGGGAAAATTCCCACTGAGAACCTCTGGTTCAGATCGACCAACGGCGATATCTGGAGCATCGATTATTTTGACCCTTACAAATCAAAACTAGAAAAAGTTATTATTTTAAAACCTGGTAAAAATAATTCGATCTCACAGCGCATTGATGCTCGAGAGGCCATCTGGTCTATCAATAAATGGGAATTTTTAGATGGCTATATACGCAAATTTGGTAAAGGCGGAATACAATCAACAGAATATTTTGCAAAGAAAACTTTCCCTACGCCTGAAACTCCGAAAAACTTATCCAAGGCCCACAAACGCCCCGAGGAGATGAGCCTTAGCGGATTGTACAAAATAATAAAAACTCAAGCTTCGGAAGGAAAAGACACCTCCATGAAATGGATTGAATTGCATCGAAACATTTCCTATCCCTTTATCAGTGTGGTTATGGCCCTACTGGCGATTCCTTTATCTATTCGATCAAGCAGGCACGGCGGTCTTTTGTTTTGTGTCGGCATCAACCTTGCGATGGGGTTTGTGTTTTCGTTTATTTATGCGATGAGCATTTCGCTGGGGCGAGGTGGAACCTTTGATCCCATATTAGCGGCGTGGGGTCCCAATCTGCTTTTTACCGTTTTAGGATTTTATCTGCTCCTCACCATGGACAGCGAAAAAGCCTTCCCCATATAGCAACGAGTCGCCGCAGGTAAGGTAACCGCCAAACCTTTTACTCTAGATCCTTCATTCCATGAAAAAAATCGCATCCATTGATATCGGCTCCAATACCCTCCGTCTTCTTATCCTTGAGTCGACCGGCAATGCAGAGTTCAAGCTGCTCGTTTCCAAAAAAAGCATCACTCGCCTGGGCGAAGGTATGGACACGCAAGGCAAGCTCGCAAAAAGCAGAATAGAAGCAACGCTTCAAGTACTCTCCGAATTTCGCCAAGCCTGCCTGGAGAATGGCGACCCTCCTTTATTTGCAGTTGCAACCAGTGCCGTTCGCGAAGCTTCCAATGGGCAGGAATTTGTTCATCAGGCGAAAAAAAAAACAGGTATTGATATCAAAATCATCCCATGGGAAGAAGAAGCCCGACTCACTCTAGAAGGAGTATTTTGGAAGATACCCCATAATAACCGCAAGGTTATCACTCTGGATATCGGCGGCGGCAGCACCGAGTTCATTCTTTCTGAAGGAAAAGAAATATCGGGTTTTTGCAGTACCTCACTGGGTGTGGTGAGGCTAACTGAAAAATTCATCACTCAGCACCCGATTAATGAGAAAGAATTTCTTAACCTACAAAACCACCTTCAAAATGAACTGCAGGCAGTAAAAAATAAACTATCTACGTTTCCCCCTGAACTTCTGATTGGAACAGCGGGGGCAGTGACAACACTTGCGGCATTAAAAAATAATATCTATCCCTACGATCCAGAAAAAATCCACACTTCAATATTTTCTCGGGAAGATGCAGAATCAATTCTTGCGGATCTTAAAAGTAAATCTCTCAGCGAACGATTAGCTTTGAAACCTCTTGAACCGGGACGAGAAGATTTAATCATTGCCGGCATTGTAATTGTTCTTGAAACCATGCGCGCATTTAAATGCGAATCACTTACGGTCAGCGAGTACAGTCTGCGGGAAGGGATCATACTAAAAGCCGTGAATAGCATATAGAGGCTTCCCGACTTACAATCTCCAACCCTTCTAACGTTTTGACAAAAAAGAGCTTTTTATTGATTTGAATTTGACTTCAAGGGGCAATTCCGATACAGTTTTTTGATGTTCCACCCGGTGAGAACATACCTATTCAAAAAAAACTAATTCAGTATCGCTCCCCTCGTTAGAGGGTTTTATAGCTATGACTACAAAAAATAAAAATACAGCTAAGAAAAAAACTACTCCTAAAAAGCCTACGAAAACTTCCACACACCCCATGAAGGGTCGCGATATTCTCGTAAAAGCACTTGAAAATGAAGGAGTCAAAGTTATTTTTGGGTACCCTGGTGGAGCGTCTATGGAGATCCATCAAGGCCTGGCTCTCTCTAAAAAAATCCGCATGGTTTTGCCTCGGCATGAGCAGGGGGGGGCTTTTGCAGCGGGTGGCTACGCACGTGCAACAGGTGATGTGGGTGTATGTCTGGCCACTTCAGGGCCTGGCGCAACAAATTTAATCACTGGGATTATAGATGCAAAAATGGATTCCATTCCCATGGTTGCCATAACAGGACAGGTTCCCAGCACTGTTTTAGGAACCGACGCGTTTCAGGAAACTGATATCATGGGCTCAACATTTCCTTTGGTAAAGCACAGTTACATGATTCGGGCCATTGCAGATATACCTCGTGTTGTCCATGAGGCGTTTCATATTGCAAAAACAGGACGACCCGGTCCGGTTCTTGTTGATCTGCCAAAAGATATTCAACAGCAGGAAGCGGTTGTTGATTTTAATGTCAAGTTTGATGTCCCAAGTTACAAACCAAACCTGGCTCCTTCGGTTCAGCAATGTAAAAAAGCTGCACACGCTATTCAAGCTTCAAAACGCCCCTTCATTTATGCTGGGGGTGGCATTATTTCTAGCGGGGCTTCGCAGGAGTTGCAAGCGTTTGTAAAAAAAACGGGTATCCCTATAGCCACTACTGTTATGGGGCTAGGTGCTTACCCCTCTAAGGACCCTTTATCTTTGAGAATGCTGGGGATGCATGGAGCGGTTTATGCTAACATCGCCATAAACCATGCCGATCTGGTTATAGCCATGGGTGTGCGCTTCGATGATCGGGTTACAGGAAAACTTGCCGAGTTCTGCAAAGACGCTCAGTTCATTCACGTTGACATCGACCCATCTGAAATTAATAAAAATATTCTGGTCGACATTCCAATTCAAGGCGATATCAAACAAACACTGAAAATTCTCGACAAATATGTAGAACCGAAAAAAGATATCAAACCCTGGACAAAACAAATTACCGATTGGAAAAAAGAGTTTCCATTAGCCTTTGAAAGCATAAAGGGACAAATTGTTCCGCAATGTGTTGTCCACCACATTAACACCATCTCTGATAAAGACGCTATATTCTCAGTCGGGGTGGGACAGCACCAAATGTGGGCGGCGCAGTTTCTTGACTTTGAAAAACCTAATAACTGGCTTTGCTCTTCCGGTTTGGGTGCAATGGGTTATGGCCTGCCATCGGCGATGGGAGCGCAAGTGGCTTTCCCAAAAAAACAGGTAATCAACATCGAAGGCGACGGAAGTTTCCTGATGAATATTCAGGAACTGCAAACGTTGAAAATTGAAAATATTCCTGTAAAAAACATTATCCTCAACAACGCTCATCTCGGGATGGTCGCGCAATGGGAAGACCGGTTTTACAAATCTCTCAGAGGCCACACTTTTATTGGTGATGCCAACTTTGCCGAAGTCGCGCACGCGTTTGGCATAAAGTCAGAAAGTATTACGGCTCCAGAAGAAGTTGTTCCAGCTTTAAAGCGTATGCTCAAGCATAAAGGACCTTACGTTCTTGATGTGAAGTACCCATACAACGACAAAAGCCGTGGCCATGTTATGCCAATGATTCCCTCGAACCATACCTACTTGGACACCTGTCTGGACGCGTCTACATCACTTCGGGATTACTGGAAAAAGAAAAACCGCTAACGCGGTGGAGATAGGTCGGACTTTTCAGTAAAACGAGGGACGCTCTTCACTAAAAGGTTACTAATATTGTGCCCTCACTCGCACCTAATAATGGATCGTTGAACCCATTCCTATTAATGGGCCCTGCTTTGCTGGCGGCATTCCTTTTTTCCTGGTCCATTTTCCATTCCGATCTATCCAAAAGAGAAGCGCGTGAAGGTGTACCCGTAGTAAATATGATGCGGGGCGGCAACATCTGGCTTCCTCAAATCAATCCGCAACAACTACGCACCAAACCTCCTCTGTTTTACTGGTCTGGACTATTGACCTCGAAACTTTTCGGGGAGGTCAGTGAAATCACTTTAAGAATCCCTTCGGTTCTAGCGGGTGTAGGAACCGTGTTTCTCACCACCTTTCTCGGTATGCGCCAGTTTTCTGCGACCATCGGTTGCTTAGCTGGATTAATCATAACGACCTGTTGGCGATTCGTATATCTGGGAAGTCACGCCCGCATCGATATGCTCTTCACTTTTTTTATCACTCTAGCATTTGTTGCTCTATGGGAACTGTCACGCGGCGAAAAAAAATCGCTCAAATGGCTGGCAGGACTGGCAATCGGTCTCGCTGTAATGACCAAAGGTCCTCTAGGTTGGCTGTTTCCTCTGCTGGCCATATTTATTTTTAGCCGATTGCACAAACCCTTCTCGATGCCATGGGCCTATCTCTTGGCATTGCCGCTGGCAATGGCGGGACTCTGGCTAGGGGTCGGATTGATGGCTGGCGGAGAAGAGTTTTCCCAAATGATTTATCAGGAAACCGTGGGCAGAGTATCGGGAAGCGAAGCTATACATATTCACCCCAAACCTTTTTATTATTATATTCCTCAAATTTTTGGTGGCATGGCTCCCTGGAGTCTGTTCCTACCATTCGCACTCTGGCATGGAAAGAAATATCAAGATGTCCCTTGGAAATTCTGCCTCATCGCTCTGGCTACACTTTTTATTTTTCTTTCATTGTTTCCAGGAAAAAGAGGCGACTACCTCCTACCTCTCTATCCTATGGGAGCGGTTATGCTGGCCGTATTTTTTTCGCGAGCAGAAGAAAGTCTAACTTTTCCCACCCGAATCTTTATGGGCATGATGATACTTTTTGCTCTGGTTCTAGGGTTCAGCGCCCTGTTGCCCGAATTGAATTTTGATTCTTTATCTCTTAATTCCCGAGACCGATGGATGGCACAACTGTTTTACGACAAGCATCAACCTTCGACCCTGCTTCTGGCAATGGGAACGTTAAGTATGCTGGCTTTTGGGTATGCCTTGCATAAAAATTCAGGAATGAAAATAAGCGGGATAATTACAGGCTGGGCTTTTCTATTATACCTAGGGGTTTATGGGCCAGCAGCGAGGATCGTCAACGAACACACATCATTTCGCCCCTTTGCAGAGGAGTTAAAACAAATTTCAGAAAATCGGTCTCTGTTCAATTATGGCAAAGTACGAGAAGACCTTCTTTACTATTTGGATTCACCCATAACAGAAATATCTGGCAATCCATTTTCAGAACAACCTAATGCTCTGTTGTTGATAAAAAAATCCCTAAGTCAAGCCTGGCTGAAAAAATATTCCGACCAAAAAGTTCTCCTTGAGATGAACGCAGCCTTCGAACCATATCAACTCATCGGAAGAGCACAATAAACTTACCAGCCTGACGCTGGCGTCAATAGGTCAATGCCCATAAAGCAAAAAAAGACCTATCAAGCCTTTAACTATAGGTTCGCTAAAATTGCCACCCTCGCAGAGGGAGGTTAGGACTTTTGCTTCGTGCTGAATTCCATATAAGCGCGTTTGATATTGTCATCGAGCCATTCCAGTTTTTTCCATTTTTTGAATTTCTTTTCTAAAACCGGTCTAACCGCATCCTGAGTTTCCTTTAACGAACGGCCCTCTTCTATCTGGAACGTGACCAACCGACGCAGATCAATTAGATAATGTTTCATGGCAATTAGAAGGGGTTTGCCGCCGGGGTCGCCATGACCAGGGATATAGATTTCCGCATCAAGGTCAGCTATATAATTGAGGGCCTTAATCCAATCTTCAATATAAGCATCACCCATATAAGGGATCTTGCCGCTCGTGATCAGGTCCCCTGCGATAATCGTTTTTAGAGTTTCGATATAAATAAACAGGTCGCCATCGGTATGACCGGGAGCATGGACTAATTGCAGATGATACTCCCCTGCATAGAGATGCATTTTCTCTTTAAAAATTAAATTGGGTGGGGTGATCACCGTTTCATCCATCCCAGGAATTTTAAAGGACTTAAAAACTTCCAAATGCGTTTGACCCGATTCTCCCTCCAGAGCTTTGCGAACATTTTCGTGCGCAATGATGGTGTGGGTGTCTTTAAATACCTGATTGCCAAAACTATGGTCACCGTGATAATGCGTGTTGATGGCGTATAAAATGGGAAGTTGCGTTTGTTTGCGGATATCTTCTTTCACTTTTTTCGCTTCAGCCGGTGTAACGCGAGTATCAACCACAATCACTCCTTCATTGCTGATAAGAAAAGTGGTGTTAGAGTCGATGCCCTCACCGTGAGTCAATGTGAACAGATTTTTCCAGACTTCGACGGTTTTAGGTTTCTCTTCTGCCCAACCCACACCTGAACAGAGAAATCCTGCCAAAATAACCCCAACCCACTTCAATCCACGCATAAATATATATCCTCAAAAAATTTGGTTACGAAATGCCCGAATGGTAACACAAGACCCCGTCTTGGAGAAATACGGGTTATTTTTACACGTCATCGCGAACGACCAAAGGAAGTGCGGCGATCCAGAATTGCTTTGCTCCCCTAGATTGCTTCACTCCGTTCGCAATGACGGTTTAAAAAGTGGTCTTCTTAGTAAGAAAAGAAATGCAAGCTAAACTATATAAAAACCCTGAGGATAATTCTGACTTTTAGATTATCGAGCTATAAGACCGACGCGGACTGACCCTTTTTAGCTTTAGGAGTATTGTCTTATTGCCTAGCTCGCAGAGGTTGTGGTATTTTTAGATTATGGATACGCTGAACAAGAAGAAGTATGACTTTTTATTGCATTTACTGGAGACAGGTGATGCTCTGGTTTGTTTGGATGCCCGGTTGCCTGAGGTGGATGTTCCCGAAAACCAGAAAGGCAACTCATCGTTAAACTTGATTTTCAATTTGAATTTCAGAAGGCCCTTCACAGTAAATGAAGACGCTATTTCTGCTACTCTGGCTTTCAGCGGCAGGCCACATGAATGCCTGCTTCCCTTTGAAGCCGTTTGGGCTATTTATGATCCGGATATGAAAAACGGACAGGTGTGGGAAGAAAGCGTTCCGACAGATATGAACCTGGCAGATCATATGATGGGGGAGAAACCGGATAAGCTGGAACCTAAGCTGAAATCCCTGAAAACAAGCGGCAAACCAACCCCTCAATCAGAGGCAAAAGCGAAACGAGACCGCAGTCATTTACGCGTGATTAAATAATTAGCATTTTCTTTACAAAGGATTAGGGATGGATTAAAATCTGCCTCTTATCTGCTTATACAAAAAATATGGTGGGCGTAGCTCAGCTGGTAGAGCTCTCGGTTGTGGTCCGGGCGGTCGCGGGTTCGAACCCCGTCGCTCACCCCATTTTTTCTAAACTTTTTAGCTCATAATATCCTGCCTCAATTCCCGTTTCATCCCACAAAAACATCGCAGAAAATCGCCTCTATTCTTATAAATGTGTTAAATGCGAGGCTGAATAGAATTGCTCAGTCTGAAACTTCCGGTTTGATCTTAATGGATATTCATATGCTAGGGATGGACTGTCTAACCGCATTTAAAAAATTGCAAACAATGAATGAGACTAAAAATATTCCTGTTATTGCCCTGACGGCGGACGCCATGGATAGTGATATAAAAAAGGCCCTAGATATTGGATTCAAGGATTACATCAATAAACCTATTGATGTCCCAAAGTTCTTAACTATGATTGACGAGTTTTTCAAATTAAGGGAGCATGGCAATTGAGCCAGTCGAAATCAGAAGATAATTGGTTGCAAGAAGCATGGAAAGAATCTACAGCAGTTCAACTGACCCGAGAAGAAGCCAGAGAAATAAAAATGTTAAAACGGAGAGGTTATAAAGATTTTGCAGACGCATATTGCGAATATCTTCAATTGAAAAAACAAGAAGGTTCGTTGGACTATACTCTGAAAGAATTTTGCGAAAAAAAGGGTATTGAATATCGGTTTCCAAAATAGCGAACCTCACAAGTTAATCCGTCCCTCCTTAGTTTCATTTAACGCACACTAATCAGGAGTTATAGAATGAAGGCTATTGGCCTATATCAATATTTACCCATCGAAAACGAACAGTCCTTAGTGGATGTTGAAATGGATCGCCCTCAGCCGACGGGAAAAGATCTTCTGGTGAATGTCCGGGCGATTTCGGTCAACCCCGTCGACACAAAAGTTCGAGCACCAAAAAGCGACACCGAAACCACACCGCGCATTTTAGGATGGGACGCGGCAGGTGAAGTCACCGCCATCGGTCCTGGTGTCGAAGGGTATGCCGTTGGGGATCAAGTATTTTACGCCGGCGATATTACCCGGTCAGGCAGTAACAGCGAATATCAATTGGTCGATGAGCGCATCGTGGGTCGAATGCCCACTCGACTCGATTATGCGGCGGCTGCAGCGCTCCCCTTAACGTCCATCACAGCATGGGAAGGGTTGTTCGACCGCCTCGGTATCTCGCTCCATGGGGATGATGAAGGAAAATCCATCCTGATCATTGGAGGTGCAGGAGGTGTGGGATCAATCGCCATCCAACTAGCGAGCAAAGTGGCCAAGCTGAATGTGATTGCAACCGCCTCCCGAGAAGAGTCGCTTGCATGGTGTTTGAAGCTCGGCGCCAATAAGGTGATCAACCATCGCAATTCATTAATGGAAGAGTTGACCGCACAGAGTATAGATACGGTTGACTATATTTTTTGTCTCAACAATACCGATCAACATTGGAATGCTATGGCTCAAGCCATCGCACCTCAAGGCCACATTTGTTCCATCGTCGAAACAGAGAATCCGGTCAACCTTGGAGCACTGAAAAACAAAAGTGCCAGCTTTGTTTGGGAGCTTATGTTTACGCGATCGATGTACCAAACCGCCGACATGATTGAACAACAACGATTGTTAAACGGGATTGCTGATCTCGTGGACAACGGAGAGCTTGTGACCACGGTCAATCAGATCATTCGCCCCATCTCGGCTGAAAACCTCCGCCAAGCACACGCTCTGATAGAGCAAGGACGCTCAATTGGTAAAGTCGTGCTGGCAGATTGGGAATTTCAACCAAGTACAACGCCATGAATATTATAGGAATATAAACGCCTTATCTTCTGTTTAAACCTATATTAATCAAATTGAAATTTTCTAT
>CALJGH010000012.1 GCA_938073925.1 uncultured Nitrospinaceae bacterium | reverse complement strand
TGGTATGGCCAAATGTAAGAAAAGTGAAGCTGTCTTATGACTATCAGGCTCTTGAAACAGAACACGAAGAACTTTTAAGTGAAAACCATCTGTTGCGTTTAGAAAAAGAAAGTCTGCAGTCGTTATATCGCATTCAGGCTTTGGCAAAAAATACAGTCGGAATGGTAGAGCCTAAAAAGGGGCAAGTGGTAACAATTTTTTTAAAGTAAAGCCATGTCAAACAACAAAAAACCAGCTTCAGATTCTTTTCGAAATATAGTAAAGGTTCGATTGCTTTTCATATCCAGCCTTCTGCTACTTTTCGCAATTTCCCTGATAGTCCGACTTGCTGATCTGCAAATAGTTCAGCACGAGTCCCTTCTAGCAAAATCGGAAAAACAATCCCAAGGAACCATGAAAACTCATTTTGGTCGAGGAACTATTTTTGATCGCAACGGCAATGAGTTGGCCACTAACCTTGAAGTCGAGTCTGTGTTTGTCGTGCCTCAAGAGGTGCGAGATAGGAAATATACCTCCAGAGTCCTCGCGTCGGCCTTAAATCAGAATTATGACCGCATCTACAAGGAAGTCTCTTCGAAAAAACAATTTACCTGGATCAAAAGAGAAGTTCCTGCAGATGAGATAATGCATCTTAAAAAATCGGCTCTTTCAGGGGTGAATTATCGCTCAGAGCAAAAAAGGTTTTACCCGAAACGTGAGCTCGCAGCCAATGTCATCGGTTTTGTGGGTACAGACGATTTAGGATTGGCTGGCATAGAGCATACTTACCAGGAAAAGCTGAAAGGAATGGTCTATTCGCAATCCATTAAGCAGGATGGGAAGGGAAGGACTATTCAAGCTCTGAACAATCTTTCTCGTTCCAGCCTCGGCAATTACGACTTAATGCTTACATTGGACGAGGTGATTCAGTTCACCGCCGAGCATCATCTGAAAAAGCAAGTGGACAGATACAAGGCTGACTCTGGAATGGCTGTGGTCATGGACCCCTATTCCGGAGAAATATATGCCATGGCAAACGTTCCGCAATTCAATCCAAATAACTTTAACGCGTTCCCTAGAGAAACATGGAAAAATAACGCCGTTGTGAGTTCCTATGAACCGGGCTCTATTTTCAAACCCATCGTTGCCGCCGCAGCTATAGATAAAGGGGTTGCCCAGCCACACGATAGATTCTTTTGCGAAAACGGCAGTTTTAAAGTTGGCAAAAATAAAATTGGCGAAGCAGAAAATCATAAATTCGGTTCTCTTACTATGAAGGAAATCATTGCTAAATCCAGCAACATTGGGGCAATAAAAATCGCTCAAAAGCTCGGCAAAAACTTTTTCTACGAATATATTCAAAAATTCGGTTTTGGAGAAAAGCCGGGCGTGCGGCTTCCCGGGGTGTCTCCGGGTCTATTGGGGAAAAGGGAAAGTTGGACGGATTACTCTTTGGCCTCCGTATCTTTTGGACATGAAATCGCAGTTACACCTCTACAAATGGTCGTAGCATTGAGTGCCATAGCTAATGGAGGGACGCTAATGGAGCCACATATAACCAAAGCCCTGATACGCGATGGAAAAATTATTGAGCAAATCAAGCCAAAAAAAATCAGGCGCGTTATATCAAAAAAAACCAGTCGGCAGATGATGGAAATATTAAAGTTCGTTGTTAAAGATGGGACAGGGAAAAATGCAGCGGTGGAAGGGTTTGATGTGGCCGGGAAAACAGGCACCGCGCAAAAGTATATTACAAAAACCAAGTCTTACTCAAAGACAGAGTTTGTTTCTTCGTTTATAGGATATGCGCCGGCAGATGCTCCGCGCCTAGCAATTCTGGTGATGATTGACAATCCGAAAGGAGTGCACTGGGGCAGTATTGTGGCGGCCCCGGTATTCCGAGAGATTGCAAAAAAATCATTACGTTATTTGAATGTTCCCTCGAGTAAGGAACGTGTTTTTATTCTTGATCGCGCCTAATGAAACAGACTGTATCAACAAAATGGTTTTTATTTTCAGAAAACGATTTTTCTATAGAAAAAAATATGTCCGAAAAAAATCTTAAAAATTTAATCGCGGGAATTGAAATAGCAGAATCTCTGGGAAATCGTGACCTTGAAATCGAAAACATCGCTTTCGACTCGAGAAAAGTGAGGCAAGATGGACTTTTCGTTGCCATCCCTGGTGGAAAGCACGACGGCAGAGTATTTATTAAAGAAGCTTTGGATAAAGGCGCGATCGCGATTATCGCTGAAGCTTCAATCGAATCTCTGTCTTCGCTTCACATCGATCACAAAAGCATCACCGTTTTATGTGTTGCTGATTCTAGGAAGTCCTTGTCGATAGTTAGTGCAAACTTTTACGGGGATCCTTCCGCGCATTTGAACCTGACAGGTATAACCGGCACTAATGGAAAAACAACGCTGACTTATGTTTTGGAGGCTCTGGCCAAGGCTGATGGTAGGGATACGGGAGTTATAGGAACCATCGATTGTCATTTCGGAAAAATAAAAACTCCGGCAGCTATGACTACGCCTGAATCTCTCGAACTCAATCTAAAATTGAGACAAATGGTGGATGCGGGAGTTACAGATTGTTTTCTAGAGGTGTCTTCTCATGCCCTCTCACAAAAGCGTGTTTACGATATGGATTTTGACGTTGGAATTTTTACAAATCTGAGTCGAGATCATCTCGATTTCCATAGCAGCATGGAAGAATATAAAAACTCAAAAGCTGATTTGTTCAGGGGAAATAACGTCAAAGTGCCCATCCTAAACATCGATGATCCCGCTGGAAAAGAATTCGCCGTAGAGCTAAAGAGAAATGCCATTTCAACTGGAATAAATAGTTCTGCAGATTTTTCAGCGGAAAACATTTCACTGATAGCTACTGGAAGTCGATTTACTTTAAAAACGCCCAACGGGTCTACCGAAATTAATACAAACCTTCTCGGCGAACATAATATCTACAACCTTCTATCGGCTTCTGCTTACGCATTAGTTCAAGGTATGTCGCTGAACATGATTCAAAGTACCTTTCAAAATATTCCATGCATCCCGGGAAGATTCGAGTCAATAAGTAAGGGGCAGAATTTTTCCGTACTGGTCGATTACGCACATACAGAAGATGCCCTTTGTAAAGCCATTACGGCGACTAAAACTTTTACCGAGGGAAAGGTGATTGTTGTTTTTGGGTGTGGTGGGGATCGGGATAAAGGTAAAAGAGAAGGTATGGGCCGTATAGCAACAGAAAAATCCGACTTCTCTGTCATCACTTCTGATAACCCGCGCACGGAAAACCCGGAAAATATTATTTCAGACATACTCAAAGGCGTTCCTGCTTCGGCCTCACACGTAACGATCACAGATCGACGAGAAGCTATTGAATATGCGATCAGCCGTGCAGAAAAAAATGATCTCGTTTTAATTGCTGGAAAAGGTCATGAGGACTACCAGGTGTTAGGCACGCAAAAAGAATATTTTGATGATCGAGAAGTTGCTAGAGATTTTTTGGAGAAACAAATTCATTGATAAAAGGCAAAGCTAAAGACTGTCTGGGCGTAGTAGGTGGAAAACTATTGAAAGGTAGTGCGGCAAAGGCATTCCGCGGAGTATCCATAAACTCCCGAACCATCAAAAAAGAGGAATTGTTTGTGTGTATTCAGGGTGAAAATTTTGACGGCCATAATTTTCTTGGAGAAGCTATTAACAAAGGTGCGGCAGGAATTATCTTATCTGATCCGGTCCATCTTTCTGGAAACATGATCAGCGGAGGAAATTCGCCCTTCGTCATTCAGTCTCAGAATACTTTACGGGCATTGCAAGACCTTGCCGGTTATCAAAGGACTCGGTTTCCTTTTCAGGTTGTTGCTGTAACAGGGACTAATGGAAAATCGACAACCAAAGAAATGATCGCCTCAATTATTGAAACAAAATATAAAACTCTAAAAACACAGGGGAACCTTAACAATCACATCGGTCTTCCCCTGACTTTATTGGCAAGAAAACCAGAGCATGAGGTCGGCGTTCTTGAGATGGGCATGAGTGCTGCTGGTGAAATCAAACGGCTTGCTGAAATAGCAAAGCCTGACATAGGTGTCATCACGAATATATCTGTGGGTCATCTCGATCAGCTAAAAACAATAAAGGATGTCCAGGCTGCAAAAGGCGAACTGTTTGACGCCATCACCGAAGAAGGAACAGCAATTGTTAACGCAGACGATCCCTTGGTTCTTGAACTGGCTAAGTCGTTACGCGTCAAAAAAATCACCTACGGAATTGAACAATCGTCGGATGTTCAGGCAAGCAATATTCAAAACGAGGGAAGTAGTGGGTTTACCTTCACGGCTAAAGTTTTCAACCAAACGATTTCGGTCAACCTCTCCCAGATTGGCTACTGCAATATATATAACGCCCTTGCGGCTCTAGCTACAGGTCATTCGCTAGGCATATCAGGAAAAGATATGAGTCGAGGATTAGAAAATTACCAGCAAATCCCTCAGAGAAATGAGCAGATTCATTATGAAGGAGTGACCCTGATCAACGATGCGTATAACGCGAATCCGCAATCTATGAGAGAAGCGCTAAAAACTTTGTCGGAATTTAATACTCAGGGAAAACGATTTTTGATTATTGGCGACATGCTCGAACTTGGTCTCTTATCTGAGTCTGCTCATCATGAACTAGGACAAGAAATAATCCTATCAAATGTGGATCATTTGGTGACGGTTGGCCCGCTGGCCTCTTTGGTCGCAGAAAGTGCAAAAAAAAATCCCCGACATCCACTGCAAATAGGGAAATTCAATACACACGCCGAAGCAGTGAGCTATCTGCTGAGGAACGTTGAAAAAGGCGATTGCCTACTTATCAAAGGTTCTCGTGGCACGAAAATGGAAAATATTATTCAGGAATATTTAAAAACCTAAAGAACGAAATAATTAAAAAATGTTTTACCATCTATTTTATCCGCTTAGCTCTGAATATTCGTTTTTGAATGTGTTTAAATACATTACATTTCGCTCGGCCTATTCCGGGGTTACTGCCCTAGTGCTTAGCTTGACCCTTGGCAACTTAATGATTCGAATGTTGCAAAAATTTCAAATAGGAGAAACGATTCGTAGCGATGGGCCAGAGCATCATGCCTCCAAATCAGGAACTCCTACAATGGGAGGCCTCCTGATACTGGCAACTTTTTTAGGATCAACTTTATTATGGGCAAACCTTGAAAGCCGCTATATCTGGGTGATCATTTTTTCAGTGATCGGTTTTGGGGTCATCGGTTTACGCGATGACATCTTAAAACTCCGAAAGGGAAATGGGATTTCTGCCAAGGAAAAACTTCTACTGCAACTTTTGGTAAGCCTCGGCGTAGGAATTTATCTGCTTTATTTTGATCCTACACGCGCAGATTACGCGACGCGTTTGTCGGTGCCGTTTTTTAAAGAATTTCAACCCGACCTCGGCTTTCTGTATCTATTTTTTATTGCGTTCATAATTGTTGGGACATCGAATGCTGTCAATCTAACAGACGGCCTCGATGGTCTGGCAATTGGCCCCATCATAATAGCTACTCTCACTTACACCGGCATCGTCTACATCTGTGGCCATGTCAAATTCGCTGAGTATCTAAACATTCAATACGTAAAAGGTGCAGGAGAAATCGCTGTTGCCAGCTCAGCTGTCATGGGAGCTAGCCTGGGGTTTCTCTGGTACAACTCCTACCCCGCGCAAATTTTCATGGGTGATGTGGGGTCTTTATCTTTGGGAGGTTTTATAGGAACCATAGCGGTGATCGTTAAACACGAATTGCTTTTAATTCTTATTGGCGGGATTTTTGTTATTGAAGCTTTGTCAGTAATTATTCAGGTGGGTTATTTCAAATACACAGGCGGGAAGCGATTTTTCAAAATGGCTCCGCTTCACCACCACTTTGAGCAACTAGGTTGGTCGGAGCCCAAGGTGATTGTTCGCTTTTGGATTGTTGCTGTCGTCCTAGCAATGATCAGCTTGAGCACATTAAAACTTAGATGAACATGGATTTAAAAAACAAAATTATTTCTGTAATTGGCTTGGGGAAAACGGGCATTGCGACAGCTAATTTCCTTAGTCTTCGAGGCGCAAAGGTTTCAATTATGGATAGCAAATCTCACGACCATCTATCTGAACTGGCGAGTCAGCTCTTTCCCGATGTCAAGGCAGTTTACAAAAACTGCGAACCGCATCCTGATTCAGAGATGGTAGTGATCAGTCCAGGTGTGGACATTGAGTCAAGCTTCCTTAAAAGATCGCGACAAAAAGGAGTAGAAATTATCAGCGAAATCGAGCTTGCAAGCAGATTCAATAGTGCCTCACTCATTGGCATTACTGGAACCAATGGCAAGTCGACCTGCACAAGTTTGATTGGCGAAATTCTTAAAGAAGGAGGAATAAATGTGACGGTGGGTGGAAACCTAGGCACTCCTTTCATTTCGCTATTAGATCAAGAGCGGGTGGAATATCGAGTGCTTGAAATATCCAGTTTCCAAATGGAGGCCACTCACAGCTTTCATCCTAAGATTGCCATTGTCTTGAACATCACGCCCGATCATTTGGACCGACATAAAAGTTTTGAGCAATACGCAGGGTTGAAAGAAAAAATCTATGCAAACCAAACTAAAAAAGATTTTCTTATTTTGAACCAGGATGACCCCAGCGCTCATTCTCTGGGGAAAAATTGCCCTGCAAAAAAAATCCGCTTCAGCGTAGAAAGTCCGTTGGAGTATGGGGTGTATGTGCAAAACGGAAAAATCTTCGCAAGCATCGATGAGTTTGAGGGAGAAATATTTGCATTAAGCGCGCTTTCTCGCGGATTACTTTGGCAGGTGGAAAATGTTTTACCCGCATTAGCAACAGCTCTGCTGCTAGGCATCCCTCTGGAGTCCATTCAAAAAGTTCTGGGAAGTTTTACGGGTTTGGAGCATCGACTGGAATGGGTATGCAATCGAGATGGAGTTGATTTTATCAATGACTCAAAAGGCACCAATGTCGGCTCTGTATGCAAGTCATTAAATGCTTTTGACCGCCCAATCATCCTTATCGCTGGTGGCAAGGATAAGAACGCAGATTTTTCCGGTTTAAAAACTATTATGAAGAAAAAAGTAAAGTACTTGGTTCTAATTGGGGAAACGCGACCAAAATTTAGGAGTGTCTTGAATGGATCTTTTGGTTACGAAGAATCCGATTCACTTGAAGGGGCGGTCACTCTCGCAAAAGAAAAAGCGGAAAAAGGAGATATCGTTCTTCTTTCTCCCGCCTGCGCAAGTTTTGACATGTTCAAAGACTATATCGATCGCGGGAACCAGTTTAAATCTATCGTAAATAACTTGGAAGGATGACAAGCGTTGAACGAAACTCGACAGACAAGCTGCGATTCCATCCTATGCATCACGGTAGCAGTTCTGGTTCTCATAGGAATCGTAATGGTATTCAGCTCAAGCGCTGCTTACACCATGAACAACCACAACGACTCCTATTACTTCCTGAAGCGACAGGTCTTATGGTGCCTGCTGGGAACGGGTCTGCTTTTAATAACAAAAAACATAAACTACCACAAGCTGCATCAATTTACGTACCCCATTATGATTTTCACCTTCCTGCTATTAATAGTAGTGATGTTTCCCGAGTTCAGCAAAAAGGTGGGTGGGGCTCGTCGGTGGTTAACCTTAGGCGGATTTTCGTTTCAACCTTCGGAACTGGCAAAGTTCACTCTCGTTCTGTTTATTGCAAAGTCCCTGGTAAAACGAGCCTACAAGCTAAGGAATTTTGCATACGGTTATTTACCCAATCTAATTGTTCTGGGTTTCTTCTTTATACCCATCTTGTTCCAGCCCGATTTTGGAACAGCCATGATTATTTGTACGGTCACCTTCACAATGCTTTTTATCGCCGGACTCAGGAAAAAATTTCTATTCCTTTCCATCCTGGCAATAGTTCCATTTATAGCATCGGCAATTCTAACCGCCGAATACCGAACTCAGAGAATCATTTCCTTTCTCAATCCATGGGAAGATCCTACGGGAAAAGGGTTCCAGGTCATTCAGTCTTTTTATGCCTTTGGACGCGGGGGGTTTTGGGGCACCGGATTGGGAGCCGGGCATCAAAAACTTTTCCACCTTCCAGAAGCGCATACGGATTTTATTTTTTCAGTAATCGGGGAAGAGTTGGGATTTGTCGGAACAACAGGAATCGTTCTCCTGTTCTCGATCTTTATCTGGAGAGGGTTTATGACGGCCTACCGAGCCAAAGATCCTTTCGGAACTCATTTAGCAACAGGGCTGACTCTATTAATCGGTTTGCAGGCTTTTATAAACCTGGGAGTCGCTTCGGGTCTTCTTCCCACAAAAGGATTGCCCCTACCATTTATAAGCATGGGAGGGTCGTCGATGATGGTAACGATGCTTTCTGTAGGCGTACTACTGAATATTTCAGAACAAACCGTAAGACGTTGATGATGAATTAATGAGTAAACGAGTTGTCATAGCAGGTGGCGGCACAGGCGGTCACCTGTACCCCGGACTTGCTCTAGCAAGAGCATTAATGAGGCACGATATGGATATTGAAATTTCTTTTGTAGGAACCCAAAAGGGTATCGAAGCAAAAGTATTGCCCCGTGAAGGTTTTGCTTTAAAAACTATTCTTTCTGCGGGCTTATTGGGCAAAAAGAAAATTGCCCGATGGGTGTCCTGGTTCAAACTGCCGATTGGAACTGCTCAGTCCATGTGCTTTTTAATTAGAAAACGTCCTGGTCTGGTGGTGGGTGTCGGTGGCTATGCATCCGGACCTTTGGTTCTTTCCGCATGGATTCTACGAATTCCTATTCTAATTCACGAGCAGAATTCAATCCCTGGAATGACAAATAAATGGTTGGGGAAAATTGCCGACAAAATTGCAGTCTCCTTTAAAGAATCATCAAGAGCTTTTCCCAAAGAGAAAGTGGAAGTAACAGGAAACATGATCCGTGAAGAATTTTGCCAGCCAAAAGCAGAGAACCCTGAAAAAATAGAAGGACCATTTCGAGTTCTGGTTCTTGGCGGTAGTCAAGGTGCTCATTCTATAAATATGGCTATGGTGGAAGCTTTAGAATCCCTCTCTGAGAAAAAAGGTGATTTACACATTACTCACCAAACCGGAGAGGTAGATTATGAAACAGTGAGCAAAAAATACAAAGAGAGCAAGTTTTCTTGTGACATACGCCCGTTCATTGATGACATGGCAGATCAATATAAAAAAGCATCTCTGGTCATCTGCCGTGCCGGAGCCACGACTCTTGCGGAAGTTACTGCCTGCGGCAAAATGTCAGTTTTGGTTCCTTTTCCACACGCAGCACACAATCATCAGGAAAAAAACGCACGTATTCTCGAAGTTGCCAATGCTGGGGAACTTGTTCTGGATGAAGAACTTTCAGGGCCTCGTATTGCAGGATCTATTCTTCAAGCTATGGAAGAACCCGAGCGTTTAGAAGTCATGGAAAAAAATAGCTACAAACTGGGAAATAGAGATGCGACCGAAAAAGTAAGGCTCCTTTGCATGGAGTTACTAAAAGATACTTACAGAAAGTCGGGAAGAAAAAAAATTCAAGGAAATTATGTTTTGTCATGTTTTTAGGAAAAACACAACGGATTCATTTTATCGGAATTGGAGGTTCGGGAATGAGCGGAATCGCTGAAGTCCTAATTAATCAAGATTATGAAGTAAGCGGATCAGATCAATCAAAATCTTCAGTAACCGATCACTTGGAATCTTTAGGTGCAGACATTCATTTTCACCATAAAGCCAAAAACATAGATAACAAGCACGTTGTCGTGGTTTCGAGCGCAATCAGAGATGACAATCCAGAAGTTAGGGCTGCCAGAGAACAAATGATCCCAGTAATACGCAGGGCAGAAATGTTGGCAGAGTTAATGCGAATGAAACATGGAATTGCCATTGCTGGGACTCATGGAAAAACAACAACCACTTCTCTAGTAGCAACTGTTTTAGCTGGGGGAGATCTAGACCCAACAGTAATTGTTGGAGGAAAACTCAAAAACATGGGCGGCCATGCCAAGTTAGGACAAAGTAAATTTCTTGTGGCGGAAGCAGATGAAAGTGACGGCTCGTTTCTAAAGCTTTCTCCCACTATTGCAGTTGTGACCACGCTGGATGAAGAGCATATGGACTATTACCACACAATGCAGAATATGAAATCCGCTTTTCTGGAATTCCTAAACAAAGTTCCTTTTTATGGAACCGCAATCTTGTGCATGGATGATCCTAACCTGCAATCGCTTCTTCCAAAGATTGAAAAGAGAACAATTACGTATGGACTTAAAACTCAAGCTGACTATACAGCGCGGGAAATATCTGTGAGCGAACTGCAAACTCACTTTACTGTTTTCCATCAAGGAAAGAAGCTAGGACGAATTTCATCCGAGTCATTAGGGAACCATAATGTCTGCAACACATTGGCAGCCGTTGCGGTGGGGATGGAATTGAATATGGACTTCCCTGCCGTTTCTGATGCTTTGAAAAATTTCACAGGTATTCAACGACGCTTTGAAATTCTTCATCAATCAGATTCTTTAACCATCGTGGATGATTATGGTCATCATCCCGCTGAAATCCAGGCCACCCTGGAAACTGCAAAAACAGTTTGGCCCAATCGAAGATTGGTAGTGGTTTTTCAACCGCATCGTTTTAGTCGAACTCAACACTTGCTTGAAAGTTTTTATTCATCATTTAACGATGCCGATCAATTAGTTCTTTTGGATATTTATGCCGCAGGCGAAAAATCTATAGAAGGAATCGATTCTCGAAAAATAGCACAAGGAGTTCGGGAGTTTGGACACAAACACGTGGATCTCCTAGAAAGTATCGACTCAGTGATTCCACATTTAAAAAATTCTTTGCAGCCTGGTGATGTTGTTTTAACTCTGGGCGCAGGAAATATCGGGGAATTGGCACATAAGCTTGCCGCTCAATTCCATGATTGATAGCCCCAAAACAGAGAGGATTTTCATTTATGTTGAACGAAGCATGGAAACGAAGATTGATTCATATTGCTCATTCTGGATCTGGGAGAGAGTTTAATCTCAAAACAAGAATGGAGTTTCCGAAAACCGTTCTGGGACAAAAAATTCATCAGAGTAAAACTATGACCCATACATTTCCCTGGCTACACAAGATCAAAGGAAGAGTTCTACAAGACGAATTACTTGCCAGCCATACTTCCATTCAAATCGGTGGCCCTGCTGACGTTTTGATATTTCCAGAAGATACCCGGGATATTCAAACTATTTTAAAAGGCCGAGAGAAAACACCCGTATATATTTTAGGCGAAGGGACTAATTTACTGGCAAGCGACCGTGGCATAAGGGGTATCGTTATTTCTTTAAAAGAATGCTTCAAAAAAATCAAGCGCCCTCTCTTCTTTAAAAAGGAAGATGGAAAAAGACGAGCCGTTATCAAAGTAGGGGCCGGGGCAAAGATGTCTTACCTTGCAAAACATGCTGCACGCTATTCACTGACGGGCATTGAACGCCTCGTCGGCATACCCGGATCATTAGGCGGTTCAATAATTATGAATGCCGGCGCAGAGGGAACAGAAATTGGACCGGTTCTTCGCAGCGTAACCCGAATAACCCGAAACGGTGAAATAGAAACTTTAAAGCGCGAAGATCTTTCCTTTCAATACAGAAAAACTATTTTCCAGGATGAGCCCGGGATCATTATTGAAGCAGAGATTGAACTCGAAGAAGGAGATCGTTCGGAAATCATGACCACCATGGATCGTCATCTTTCTCGAAGAGCTCAGACACAACCCCTTACCATTCCTAATTCTGGTTCTATTTTTAAGAATCCAGAAGGCGATGCTGCCGGAAGAATTATCGAGTCGATAGGGCTTAAAGGTTATTCCATAGGAAAAGCTGGGGTCTCTATCAGGCACGCGAACTTCATTGTAAACAAAGGTGGGGCAACAGCAAAAGATGTGACGCAATTGATCAAACATATACAAAAAGAGGTGAAAGAGAAAACCAGCATCGATCTACAAACTGAGATCGTAATTATCGGAGATTAGTTTAAGAGAAATTAAATTTTAAGGTCCGTGCAAGGGTAATCCCTCCTTGCTTTGCTCCTTGGCTTATTGGCCAAAGGTCGGGACGGACTTGTCATTTTAAAAGTGGGAAAAGCTTTGGAAATTTTTGAAGACAAAAAAATAGGTGTGCTAATGGGTGGCTTATCATCAGAGCGAGAAATTTCTCTATCAACGGGGAACTCGGTTATGGAAGCAATGACTCGAAAAGGTCTGAAGGCTTTCCCCATCGATGTAGATCGCAATATTGCCAATGCTCTTCGAGAGATTGACTTGGCTTTCATCGCATTGCATGGAACATACGGCGAAGATGGCTGCATTCAAGGAGTTCTGGAATATCTAAAGATTCCTTATACAGGGCCGGGTGTTGCAGGTAGCGCTTTGGCTTATGACAAATTAAAAACCAAGGAAATTTTTAAATTTCACGGAATACCAACAGCCGACTATGAAGTGTTTTATAAAAATCAACCCATCGAACGAAGCTTGGACCTGCCGGTAGTCGTCAAGCCAACCAATCAAGGATCGAGTTTCGGAGTGAGCATTGTTGACACAGAAGACCAATGGAAACCTGCACTGGAAAGTGCATTTGAATATTCTGAAGAAATCATTGTGGAAAAATTTATTGTAGGAAAGCTTCTGGCAGTAGGTATGAAGGGAGAAACACCTATGCCCATTGTTCATATTCGTCCGGAATCCGGGTTTTATGATTATGAAGCCAAATACACTTCTGGAAAAACCAAATATCTTTGCCCAGCAAACTTAAGCGAACATGAAATCAACAAATGCAATGAGGTTTCCATAAAAGTTTTTAAGGTGCTGCGGGGACGTGGAATACCACGAGTTGATATTATTCTTGATGATGAAGGGACACCGTATGTCCTCGAGATGAATACTATCCCTGGCATGACCCCTACCAGCCTTTTGCCTATGGCTGCATTGGAAATGGAAATGAATTTTGATGATCTTGTAATAGAAATTTTGAAAACAGCGCAATTGGATTATGGAGACTCGTCATGAGCTTTACTCTGACCCGGCAAAAGGGACCTGCCGCCACATGGGACGATTTTCTTTCTGAAAGAAACAAAAAACGTAAACGTGGCAGCAACCTTAATAGAAGAGTTCCCAACAAGCCCAAATTGGGTAATTGGGTGCGCACCTTGGCCGAGCTCACCTCAAAACTCTTCCTGGTAGGCGTTGTCGGCTACCTCATTTTTGCGGGATGGAATTTTTTGATCTCAACACCTCGTTTTCAAATTCAAAATATTTATTTTCAAGGAAATAATATTTTGAGCGATACACAAATCCTTGAATGGCTGGGTCCTGTAAAAGGTGAAAATCTAATTGCGATTGATCTGGTTGATTTGAGCCAACGGCTTTCAAAAAATCCATGGATTCAATCAGCTTCCATTCGTCGAAATTTTCCGCAAGGACTGGAGTTTAAGCTTACAGAAAGGGTCCCTTACGCAAGAATTAAGAAGGATCAAATTTATTTAGTGGATAGTTTTGGTGTCACGCTGTCACCCGAAAAACCCGAATACAGACATCTGCCTCTTATTATCATGCAAGGTGAAAAAGAAAATAATTTTTTAGAGGGCAAAGTATTGCATAGCCTCAAAACCATGCACTACTTCAACAAACTTTCATTCTTTGATAATAATCCTTTGGATGCGGCAAAACTTATAGGACATTCTCGGGTTCTTTTTATCACCCTAAATCGGGATATTCAAATTCATATGTCTATGGATAGATTGGACGAAGGAAGGAAAAATTTCCTACTTATTCTCGACACCCTTGAGGAAGAAAACTCGAAGATTCAGATGATTGATTTATCGTTTAAAGATCAAGTTGTAATTAGAAATAGATTCAAACAAAGTTCAACATTATTTTCGGCAAAGAGTCAAACCAACTAGAAGGGGATAGGACGTATGTCCAAAAAAAGTAATTATATTGTCGGTCTGGATATTGGAACAACCAAAATCTGCTGCATTATCGGCGAGGTTATTGATGATGAAAAGATAGATATTATCGGTCTCGGTCAGTACCCATCGAAAGGCCTTAGAAAAGGGGTTGTAGTCAATATCGATAGCACTGTCGAGTCTATCAAGAATGCTGTTGAAGAAGCCGAACTCATGGCCGGGTGCGAAATTGACTCGGTTTATGTTGGCATTGCAGGTGGGCATATAAACAGCCTCAACAGTCATGGAATTATTGCGGTAAAAGGCAGAGAGATCGATCAGAAGGATGTGGACAGAGTGATCGAGGCTGCTAAGGCCATAGCCATTCCTTTAGATCGCGAAGTGATTCATGTTCTGCCGCAAGAATATATCGTTGACAATCAAGACGGGATCAAAACTCCACTTGGAATGGCAGGAGTCCGCCTTGAAGCGAAAGTACATATTGTTACCGCGGCGGTAACATCAGCGCAGAATATTGTCAAATGCGTCAATAAAGCAGGTCTGGGAGTATCCGATATTGTACTGGAGCAGCTTGCTTCCAGCGAATCCGTTTTATCACAAGATGAGAGAGAACTAGGTGTTGCCATGATTGATATTGGCGGCGGCACATCGGACCTTGCAATTTTTTATCAGGGCGCAATCAAACATACTTCCGTCTTGACTATCGCGGGTGCGCAAATGACAAACGACATTGCAATTGGTCTTCGTACTCCCAATGCTGAAGCAGAAAAAATAAAACATTCCTTCGGCTGTGCATACTCGCCAATCATTTCAGAGGGTGACAACATAGAAGTTCCCAGCGTTGGTGGAAGAGAATCTCGAACTGTGCCTCGACAAATTTTAAGCGAGATAATCGAAGCGCGAACGCGTGAGATGTTTGAACTACTTGACCACGACATAAATGAATCAGGATACCGAGAAATCATTTCATCTGGAATTGTATTGACAGGTGGGGCTGCAAGCATGCAGGGAATGGCTGAATTAGCGGAGGATGTTTTTCAATCCCCCGTCAGGGTAGGTATACCCATGGGTCTCGGAGGATTGATTGATGTTGTAAACAATCCCATGTATGCAACTTGTACTGGATTGATCCAATACGGTTCTAAAAGAGTTAAAACCGGACCTATCAGAGAACTTCAGGGACGCAATTTATTCGATAAAATTTTTTCACGTATGAAAGATTGGGCAGACGAATTTTTTTAAAAATTGGAGGACACCATGAGTTTGATAGAATTTGAAAATGAAAATGATTACAACGCGACCATAAAGGTGGTTGGCGTTGGAGGAGGTGGCACCAATGCCGTCAATTCTATGGTTCGTGATAATCTTCGTGGAGTGGAGTTTATTATCGCCAATACAGATTTACAATCCTTGGAAAAATCAGAATGCCCAGGAAAAATCCAAATTGGTGGAGAGTTAACTCGCGGTCTGGGAGCAGGTTCTAATCCAGAAACCGGTAAAAATGCCGCCGAAGAGAGCGAAATTGTCATCCGCGATATGCTCGAGGGCGCAGATATGGTTTTTATCACCGCAGGAATGGGTGGTGGCACCGGAACAGGTGCGGCACCTGTGATATCTCGCATCGCAAGAGAAGCAGGGGCTCTTACCGTTGGCGTAGTCACCAAACCTTTCGCGTTTGAAGGCAAAAAGCGGATGCGGCAAGCAGAAGAAGGAATCCAGGAGCTAAAAGAAGCTGTCGACACACTGATCGTGATTCCAAATCAAAAACTTTTGAGCTATGTAGGAAAGCAAACATCTTTCACCAGCGCATTCTCAATGGTAGACGATATTCTCAAGCAAGCTGTTTGCAGTATTTCTGATTTGATTGTCATCCCCGGACTCATCAATCTCGATTTTGCTGATGTAAAATGCATCATGGGAAGCATGGGCAAAGCACTTATGGGAAGCGGCATCGCCACAGGAGAGACTAGAGCCATTGAATCTGCGCAAAAAGCAATCTCCAGTCCCCTACTTGACGAGGCAACTGTTGACGGCGCAAAAGGTATCTTAATCAACATAACGGGTGGCGAAGATTTAACCCTTATGGAAATTAATGAAGCCTCTATGATAGTTCAAGAAAATGCACACGAAGATGCCCATATCATTTTTGGCGCAGTGATCGACCATGAAATGGAAGGTCAAATGCGAGTAACAGTCATCGCAACCGGATTCGACAACGAGATAGCCTCCCCGGCAGAGGAAAGACCCGCGTTGAAAAAAGTGGTGGGTGGCGAACCTCGTATGGAAAGTGATGATGCCGACTCATCTTATAAGCATTTGAAGACACTTGCATCTTCAATCAAAGAGGAAAATCAGGACCCCGGGAACTTAAATGCTAATTTTGACATTCCCACGTTCCTGCGCAAACACGCAGACTAATAGCTACCCAATCTGGAAAACCGGCGGGGAAACCCGCCGTGTCTTTCAGAAAAACTAGCCGTTAACACTCCAATTATAATCAAGGTAGGAAACATCAATTCGAAAGTCACTCAATTCTTTTGCCGTTTCAGGTGAAACATAATTACTGATAAATTTCAACACCCCTCCCCTGCTTTCAAAATCATCTTCAAACCATTTAAAAATTGAAGAAAGATAAACCCGGTTATTATTTTTATCTATTCTCATTCCTTTTTCAGATGACTGTAAAAACATTTTCATTTGATCATTCAACTGTTCGTTCAAGCTGTCTGCCTTGAAAGCTTCCAGCCTAAGATCAGGGCAACTCACCGACGCACAAACAATCGCAACATGTATTCTTGGCTCATCCATCTTCCTTAAGATTTCATGTTCGATTTCATTCAAAGTCCGTTCCTTTCCAGCCACATGACCCGCAGGCTTATTCCAAACCGGACTAAAAAAACTTCCCGCATCTTTAATACTTTTTATAGGAAAGTGATCTGCCACCATTTTTGCGGCAAGAATATTATAAGTATTAATCCAAAAAGTCAGCTCCTCATCACGGGTTTTCAATGAATCCTCATGAACCAAGTTCAACCTGGAAACCAGTTTTTTAAATTTTTCATTACTTTTCAAGTTTTTATAATTCACCGCACTGATCATTACGCCATCAACTTTCTTCATGCTTACATGTTTTTTAATCAAGGCATCCCAATCCGAAAAATCGAAAGCCGCGACTGGCACAACTGACAGCAAAATTAAAACCAGAGAAATAGCAAAAACTTCAGCCTTCTTCATAACCCCAGCGATATATTTGGTATTAATTAGCATATCTCGTATCCCTCCGTTAGCATCTCAATTATCCTACAATTATTTGTTAGTATGATTGAGGCGCATTTCCTTACAGTTTTATGAGACTTATAATTTATAATACCTAATTGCTGCACCAATAATATCCTCCCTTAATGAATCATGAAAAAAATGAAAAATTCGTATCAAGACATGGCCAAGGATCTCTTATACATCTCAGATCTGGATGGAACACTTTTACTGCCCGATGGAACCTTTCCAAAGGAGTCCAAACAACGCTTGAATCACCTTATTGACAAGGGTATGAAGTTTACCATCGCCACAGCTCGAAATTACGACTCTGCGCATCCAATACTAAAAGGATTAAACCTTAGGCTCCCTGTTGTTTTGTTTAATGGAGTCTATCTGGCAGATTTTCATAATGGAAAAATATTAGAACATACTCAGTTCATAGACAAGGAAGTCGTGGACACCATCTTAGCCCTGGCACAAGCTCAAACCATTGAACCTTTCATTTACACCTTTGGCGGAGAACATCAGGTTTACTATCGCCATGTTACAAACCCAGGTTCAATAGCCTATCTTGCTAGCCTTGAAAAAGATAAAAGGGTCAAACAAGTGCCCGAATTCACATTTCAAAAAGACGAAAATGTTTCAGGTCTTTTACTGATTGGCACTATGAAAAACCTCGAGCCCATATACCACCACCTGAAAGAAAAGCATTTTGACCATCTTAATTCATATTTTGCTGAAGATGTTTCCATGAAAGGTTATTATTGGTTACAAACATTTCACCAGCAAGCTAACAAGGGAAATATGGTCGAGAAACTAGTTGATCGCTTAAATTTTCCATTGAACAAAACCATGGTTTTTGGCGATTATCTAAATGATCTGGATATGTTTCAGGTCGCCGGCTATTCTGTAGCAATGGGAAATGCCTTACCAGCAGTAAAAGAATCTGCCGATCAGGTTATTGGCTCCAATAGTCAAGGGGCAGTATTGGATTTTCTAGAATCAATCTGGATGAATACATAAAAAAACAGGTATAATAAAAACTCAATTTCTTGGAATAAATATAATGACCGATCAACCCAAAGAGCCAGATAAAACCATATACGAGCGGAATAAAACAGCCAAAGAGCAGCAACCCGCTGACGATACTCCTAAAGTCCCTGCCAAACCCAAACCCAAAGTTAAAAAGGTTTTTGTCGCAAAAAAGACAACTTTTACCACAGACAAACCGATGGAACACCGAGTTCGAAACATCCGACTCACTTCCATGGAATCTGCAAAAATGATTTGGGAAATACTCGTAGATTTTCAGACCGATCTGGCAAAAGAGGAAGTAGATGATCCAGATAAGCCTTTCCATGACTGGGAAAAAGTCGAAAAGTTTTTTATTCGCCTCGCCAAAAAATACAGTACTTGCAAGAGCAAAAAACTTGGAGGAGATTTAGATTGGGTTGATCGGGCAATGCCGATTCCCGAACAAATACTTACTCAGGAACTTATAGGTGAAATAATGAAATTGGAAAAATTTATTATAACCGAGCCCATTCAAAGCAAACTGGGTTTCCATATCATCATGATCTGCGAAAGCCAGGTTCACACACCCCGGGAAAAAGCTGAAGAAAAAGAAACCCGCCCACTTTTCTAACAACCTACTCTTAGAACTATTCTCCCAGAAAAAACCGTCGGATTTTTTCCACAATATATTCCTGTTGCGACTGGGTGATTTCATGCGAAATCGGGAGAGCCAATGTTTCATTGGCAGCCTTCTCAGATTCCGGGAAGTCACCTTTTTTATAACCCAGTGACCCAAAACATTCCTGAACATGAAGGGGTAGCGGATAATAAATTTCGCAGCCAATTTTATTTTCATTTAAAAAGGTGCGTAATTCATCCCTGCGACTTCCTGCGCGTATGACGTATTGGTTGAATACATGACGTGGAAAAACCTCTGGAGGCAACTGAATATACTGGGTCAAAGCATTCTGTTGCAACAATTGATTGTAAACTCTTGCGTTCTGCCTCCGTTTTTCTGTCCAACCTTCAAGGTAGCTTAACTTAGCCTTGACGACCCCGGCTTGCAGAGCATCTAAACGGAAATTTCCACCGATACTTTTATGGTAGTACTTGGGTTTTGAACCATGCACACGAAGCACCTTCAGTTTTTCATAAAGGTCATCTGAAGACGTTGTGACAATTCCTCCATCACCAAATGCACCTAAGTTTTTTGCAGGAAAAAAAGAAAAGCAGCCCATATCGCCAAGAGAACCTGCACGCTTATTTTTATACTCAGAACCAATTGATTGAGCCGCATCTTCAATGACAATGAGATTATGCTTTTTCGCCAATGCCATTATCGGTTCCATATCTGCGCATTGCCCATACAAGTGGACTGGCATAATAGCCTTGGTCTTGGGAGTAATGCATCTTTCAATATGTTCAGCCTTTATATTGAACGTAACATCGTTGATATCCGCAAATACCGGTTTTGCCCCTGCCCGAACAATTGACCCTGCTGTCGCAAAAAACGTATAGGGCGAAGTGATCACTTCATCTCCCTCCCCTATTCCAGCGGCCATTAAGGAAATCAGCAAAGCGTCGGTTCCTGAAGAAACACCTACCGCATATTTTGTCTGACAATATTCTGAAATTTTTTCTTCCAATTGCAAAACTTTAGAACCCAAGATGAATTGGCCCGTTCGCGTAGTATCAGCAATTTCCATTTCCACATCATTCAATATTTCATGGTAGGAAGCAGAAATATCCAGAAGCTTGACTTCATTTACTGAATCAACAGGCCCATCAATTTTGGATTGCACTTGGTCAGCGGTGAGCACAAGTCCTTCACTGTTGGAAAATTTTTCCGGCATAGTCGAAACTACTGCATCGAATCCGCAAGATCGACTAAGAGTTAACGCCAGCTTCTCTTCAAAATCATTACCTTGCAAGGCATCTTCCAGATCCCGCGGTGTTGGAGTCACTACACTCAGGTGGGTCAAAAGAGGTTTAATTTTATTTCTCTCCTCTTTTTTCAGACCCTGCCATAGAGCCTGAATCGTGGTTGAGGCCAACCAACCCTTACAACGTCCCGCTTTACAAAGTTCCAGCACAGATGCCCCTTCTGTCGATGATAATGCCTGAATCAAATAATCGTGATGTAAAAGAATTTCCATTTTTTGTGTTTTTACGGGGAGGTTAAAAAGATTTTTAGAAAATTAAAAGTAAACATCCTGATCGAGTTTTTCTTTCAGGATAATTTCGGCTGGGGTGTAGTACTTTTTGTTCGAATTACAATTTTTGCAGGCAGGAACAAGATTTCCTCGTGTGCTTTTTCCACCTCGAGAAATAGGTACAATATGATCCATAGTCAACACATTAGCAGCAAAATTGCCTCCGCAATAATGACAAATTCCAGACTCAACTTTCTGTTGCCACCACTGCGACTGACGAAGTTTCCTTGCCTTGGCCTTTTCTATTTTAAATTTTTTGTCATCCATATTCTTATCACGCCCTAAGCGCTTCGCTAGCCCAATCCAGGTCAATCATTTGTTGTGGTGACCAATTATTTCTGACAGCCCGCACTGTGCCAGTCTGGCTACCTTTAGGATACCAGTGCATATCTCCGACATCGAATTCAAACCCAAGGGCTGCGGAAAACCGCGTCTTCGAAGTCCAAAAACAACTCCCATAACTGAATTCAAAGATAGGGTTAATATGTAAAATAAAAGTCTTTCCCCGCGACTTAAACGGCAGGGCGAATTCATATAAGCTCTGTATTTCTAACCGGCCAGGTAGACGCCAATCACTATAACCACCGAGTTTATGTTGATTTAGTTTCTTAATATACTCTTGCGCATCGTACCAACTGATATTACTACCTGTTTCAAAATACGCATAACTTTCCTGCCACATCAACCCCGTTAAGGAGTCAGAAATTGTCTTATTTTCATTATCTGTAAAACGGGTTGTCATATTAAACTTGAATTATTCCAAAAAGCCCACAAACTTTACCTATCAAGTTGGACACCAGCCACAATGAGGTTATCACAATAATAACAGAAGGTTATGTGTTTTTTTGAACAGTCAAAAAGATATTACTTATATTTTTTTCTAAATTTCAATTTAGATATATATTTATCCTATTGCAAAGTTTTTATAAATGAGTATGAAGGAATCGGTATGGGACTGGCTTCTGAAAAATATCGTGGAGAACCATAGAGGAACTATCACCGCAGAAAGCCAACTCGGTCACGGAGCCTGTTTCTTATTTACCCTGCCAGCTAAAGCCATTTCTTAAACCTTAAAAATTCAACCTTTGACAGGATGACCAGGCAAAACCGGAGCAAAACGAAACCCACAGTTTTTAATGTCTTCGATGTCCTCTTTTGTTTCAGGGAAGCGATTACAAATGAGTGGTTTTTCTGGACTACCATGAACTTGACATCGATTGTCCGCTGTCAATTCACTGCACGGAACATCCAAAGAGTAGTAAAGCTGGTTGCGTTTTTCATCGTCACCCACCACTCGAATGCCACGGTAAGACAAATAACGTTGCAACTCCTCCAAATTGCCGTGCTGTCTCAGGGTGACATCTCTCACAACCGTCATATTGACGGTTTGACAACACTCACCGCAAGAATGGCATTCACCACCTCGTTGCATAAACATTACTTTTTCTTCTTAGATTTGGAATGCTCTACCGTTACTGTGGTGTAAATACCACCACGAACGTTAAAATTGCCAACAATTTTCATATTTCTGGGTTTGCAGGCTGAAACCAGATCATCCAGAATTATATTGATCACTTTTTCGTGAAATCCGCCTTCATTCCTGTAGGACGTCAAGTAAATTTTCAATGATTTCAATTCAATACAAATCTTATCCGGAATATAACTGATATGGAGAGTGGCAAAATCTGGCTGTCCGGTTTTAGGACACAAACAAGTGAACTCCGGGCACTCCATTGCAATAGTGTAATCTCTTCCTGGGAATGGATTCGGGAAGGTTTCAATCTCTATAATCTCTTTATTTTTAGTATTTTTCATAATTTTTCAGTTAATTAAGTTTTTTTTCAATTCCTACCTTGCTTTTTTAATATCGCATTATATATAGTATAAGCACTCAATACGTTAGAGTGCTAATACGCTGTAAACAGGAACTCATTTCTCCTGAATGGGACCAAAACCCGTTTAAACATAATATTTTATTAGTGTTCCAGACAAGATTTTACGGAATTTTGTATTAATTATTAATTTTGGTAGAGTTTAACATTTTTTTAAGGAGTCTTTATGAAAATCCGACCGTTACACGATCGAATTTTAGTTCAACCGATTTTGGAAAAAGAGGTCCGCAAAAGCGGCATCATCATTCCTGATTCAGCAAAAGAAAAACCCATTGAAGGCCGCGTTAAAGCTGTAGGAAATGGCAAAGTTGGTGATGATGGAAAAACGAGGAAACTCGAAGTAAAAGTGGGCGACAAAGTCCTTTATAGCAAATACGGCGGCACAGAAATCAAATTTGACGGAGATGACTTCCTGCTTATGCGTGAAGACGATGTTCTGGCAATAGTAGGTTAATTTTCCCGATACAAATAATCGGATATAACATTTCACATCTCTTAAAAGAGAAGGAGATTTAAGTTTATGGCTAAACAAATTATTTATGATGAGACCGCTAGGCATAAAATTCTATCAGGTGTCAACCAACTTGCTAATACCGTTAAAATCACCCTCGGACCCAAAGGCCGAAACGTGGTTATCGATAAAAAATTCGGTTCTCCAACTATCACCAAAGATGGCGTGACCGTTGCTAAAGAAATCGAACTGGAGTGCTCTTTTGAAAACATGGGCGCTCAAATGGTAAACGAAGTGGCTAGCAAAACCAGTGACAACGCAGGTGACGGCACCACCACCGCTACCGTTCTGGCGCAGGCTATTTTCCGTGAAGGAATGAAGTATGTTACCGCTGGCGCAAGCCCAATGGACATCAAGCGCGGCATTGAAGCGGCAGTCGATACTATAATTCCAGAAATTCTGAAAATGGCAAAACCTACCAAAGATAAAAAGGAAATTGCACAAGTAGGAACCATTTCCGCTAATCAGGATAAAGCCATTGGCCAGATCATTTCTGAAGCTATGGATAAAGTTGGTAAAGACGGCGTTATCACCGTTGAAGAAGCAAAAAGCATGGACACTTCCCTCGAAATCGTTGAAGGAATGCAGTTTGATCGCGGTTACCTTTCTCCTTATTTCGTAACCGATGCAGAGCGTATGGAAGCAGTTCTTGAAGATTGTTATATTCTTCTTCACGAGAAAAAAATCACCAGCATGAAAGACTTACTGCCTTTGCTTGAAAAAGTAGCAAAAGGTGGCAAACCTCTATTGATTCTCGCGGAGGACATTGAAGGTGAAGCTCTCGCAACTTTGGTTGTCAACAAACTGCGCGGCACACTGAATGTTTCTGCTGTTAAAGCACCTGGTTTTGGTGATCGTCGAAAAGATATGCTCAACGACATCGCTATTCTAACCGGCGGCAAAGTCATCACCGAAGACATTGGTGTATCTCTCGAAAGTGTTGAGTTGGCAGACCTCGGTCGCGCAAAACGCATCACCATCGACAAAGACAACACTGTGATTGTTGACGGTAAAGGAAAAGCTTCTGATATTCAGGCTCGAGTCAAACAGATTCGAAACCAAATTGATGAGACTTCTTCTGATTACGATCGTGAAAAACTCCAGGAGCGTCTTGCCAAACTGGTTGGTGGCGTTGCCATCATTAAAGTTGGAGCCGCTACTGAAACAGAAATGAAAGAGAAGAAAGCTCGTGTTGAAGATGCACTGCACGCAACCCGTGCAGCTGTTGAAGAAGGAATCATTCCTGGCGGCGGCGTAGCATTCATTCGCACCCTGGAAACCCTCGATAAAATCAAGGGTGATCATGATTTCAAACTTGGCGTTAAAATCATTCGCCGAGCTCTCGAAGAGCCTCTTCGTCAGATCGCTACCAACGCAGGAGAAGAAGGTACCGTTATCTGCGAAAAAGTCAAAACTCTCAAAGGCAACATGGGTTATGACGCTAAAAAAGGCGAATACACTGACATGATCAAAGCTGGAATCATCGATCCTGCTAAAGTTGCTCGCACCGCATTGCAAAACGCGGCCAGCATTTCAGGACTGTTGTTAACCACCGAAGCTATGATTACAGATCTTCCAGAAGAAAAGGAAGAGCATAATCACGGCCCTGCTGGTGGTGGTGGCATGGGTGGCATGGGTGGAATGGGTGGCATGGGCGGTATGCCCGGCATGATGTAAGCCACCCTTTTAGTTTTACATAAATCAGCCCCGTTCCCGTTCTATGAATGGGACCGGGGTTTTTGTGCCAACGTGACGCTGGATTCTATAGGTAAAATCCCGCCAGACAACCCTACACAATTGCCCCTTTTACTATAGTTATAGGCCAGATAATTTCGACAATCTTTTGAGCGTCTACAATTTCCTCCGACAGCTTGCCGGAGTTGACAGGATACATTACAAACATTAGTATGAAGCGAATATACAATGTTCCCCTTCCAACCAAGCAACTCTTTAGGATTGAGGGAAAGACAACATGCCAGGCTCGACAAAAAATGTTCTTGGAATGATCCTCGCCGTTGGTGAAGGCAATACCCTTTACCCCTTGACAGAACACAGGGCAAAACCCGCTGTCCCCTTTGGTGGCAAGTACAGACTGATCGATTTAGCCTTGAGCAATTTCATCAATTCGAGTGTTTATTCCGTCTACGTTCTCACCCAGTTCAAATCGCAGTCATTAACCGAACACATCAATGAAAGCTGGAGTTTTGGTTCTCTTATCCACAACCATTTCATTGTTAAAATCAATAAAGACTGTAAAATCAAAATGCCCATTATCGACAAAGATTTTGAGGTTCCCCCCAACACAGAAATTAGTTATCATTTAAAACAAGACAAGAAACGGTTTTTTGTCGACGAAGAATCTGGGGTCATCGTTATCCCAAAAGGTTACAAATTTTCCTGATCCCAATTTCATAACACCATGACTCTTCCTGGCATCAACCACCTGCTCGCGCAACCCGAAAAATATTTAAAAGGCAAAACCGTTGGCCTCGTTGTCAACCACACTAGCATTACCAGCGACCACAAGCATTCGATCGCTCACTTCAACTCGCATCCTTCATTCACGCTCACCGCGCTTTTCGCTCCCGAGCATGGGCTTTACGGAACTGCGCAAGACATGATCGAAATAGAAAATGAAGCGGACCCCGTTTCCGGACTCATTATATCCAGCCTATATGGGAAAACAGAAGCAACGCTAGAGCCCGATCCCGCAGCCCTCGCCGGGATAGACAACCTCATCTTCGACATTCAAGATGTAGGCGCTCGTTACTACACCTTCATCTACACCATGGCCAAATGCATGGGAATTTGCAAAAAGTCCGGCACAAGGATGATCGTTTGTGATCGACCGAACCCTATTAACGGAGTGAGTCTGGAAGGAAATTTAGTAGCAGAAGATTACCGTTCTTTTGTAGGGCAATACCCCCTACCCAATCGCCATGCCATG
>CALJGH010000011.1 GCA_938073925.1 uncultured Nitrospinaceae bacterium | reverse complement strand
AGGGTCTGATGGTCGTGCGCCTTTACATAAAGCTATTGCTAGCGGAAATATTGATATAGTCAACTTACTTAAAAGCCATGGTGCTTTACTGTAATCATGCCTGTTTTATTGCTTACTGAATAACAGTCGCGTAGTTTTATGAAGTATCATGCGGAAACCGAAGAGTAAGCTAGGCGTATTATAATTCCAGATATTTTACAGTAATGGCAAGGACACAAAAATTTTCAAAGACGATTATTGAATTAGTTACGAAAAGCGTTTACAAACTTGGATTGAGTGTAGAAAAAGGCTGGCGAAAAATACGTGGATTTAGGTCGTTAACCTATGTCATCAATAGCGTCAAGTGTATAGATGGTATAGATGAGGAAACTTTCGAACGTCAAAGCAACGCCGCAAAATCATATTCCCATTCACCACATTTGACTATAACTAAAGCAATAGATTTGGCATATTCAAGGACTACTCCTTACAAGTTGAAATAGTGAGCAATTGACTTAACATACTCAGAGAATATTGCTTTTTGTCCGGTTCGAATCTTCCACCAACTGTTTATGGGCACATAGGGGTCTGGTGCAGGGTAGACTAAGAACTCAACATCGTATTCTAGTAACGAAACTGCTCTCTTATATATCAAGTTTGTCCTTCTGGTGTGGTAGGCGGAAGTTACAATAATGAATTTTTTCATACGATTCATCTTGAGAAGTTCCAAGTTGGCTAAGCTTTCTCCCCTAGTACTGACTTCCACATCAGGGTTATATGTAATTATATTAACCTCAGGGACGCCAAGTTTTAAGGCATATGTTTTCATAAACGAACTTGAATAGGTTTCAGGGTAAACTCGAAATCCACTGAAAAGCAACTTCTCACCAAAACCCTCTCGGTAAAGCCTTGCAGCAGCTTCAATTCTGCTGCCTTTCCCACCAGCCAAAACAACTATAGCATCTGCTTTTACAAGAGGGTCTTCGTGCACCAGGACGCGGGAGACACTGCTCAACAAGGGCTCTAAAAAAATAATGCCCATAATCAAAATAACTCCGAAAACCATAAATATTTTCATTAAAAAAATTTTCTTCATATCTTTGCACTCAAAATGATATTCTCAGTTTATGAACAAATCGTGCAGTCTCATTTTTAAGAAAAAAATTATCCAGTGTAAGCTCCTAAACGGGGGAACCGAAATCTTTAACCAGTCGATGGGAAATGGTTCTTCCAAAACTCACCACTATATTCAAAACCACCCAGTACTTTAATGCATCCATATATGCTTATCGCGATTCAATCCGGCGACAGAAAGGTTAAATTTATAAACCGAGTCATAATAACCACTCAAAACCCGGGTATAGATGATGAGAGCTTGAAAAAGATCCGCAGAGTCACCGATTCCAAAATCATAATTTGCCACTTCACTCACTAGCAAAGCACGCGTTATTTTTCTATTTTTTCCGACCAACAGCATTTTCTTTTTTGCCTCAACCACTCTTAAAAAAGCCTTTTTTAAAGATATATTCCTTGAAAGCTCACTACCCTGCCCGCTCCAGTCCAAATAATCCGCAAAATCAAACTCAACCGGCGAAATATTCGGCTCCAACAACTCAGCCTCAGGATCATATTCACTTTTAAGGATTTCAAACAACGACAAGCGAGAAATTTGTAGGTCGGCTTCAACTCCAAATATATCATTCAAAGTTCCCGCCAATCCCAGTTTAAGCTTTGTGATATTCGATTGACTGATATCTTCTTCGCCTTCATCATATTTTTCCTCCGCCTTGCTGATCGATGTTTCAAAATGCCCTTTAACCTCATTCAGCAACTGTAACTTCTGATCCTGGTACTGAATTTGGTAATAGAATTTCTTAATCGAATATTCCATCTCCTGCGTTGCAGGCGAATTATTTTTATCAGGAATAGAAGAACGCAAAATATTATTTAAAGAAGGAATAGGCTCAATTCCACCTGCATAACAAATAGAACCAATCATCAAAGAAACCATCAATGGCATTGTGAGACAAAATTGAAATCGCTGCATGAATTCCTCGAAGGTAGAGTTTTTCCAATAAGAAACTATATTAATTCAAAAAAGGAAAGAAATCAGGATAGGAAATCAAAAAAAGGGGCGCAAAACTTCTAAAAAGAAAACTTGATGGCAACCAAGAATATTCTTTTCTTTATGAAAATACCCCGAAAAAGGTAAGAAGTTAAGCACCCCAAGAATGGTAAAATTAATAATAAAAATTTATCATAGGGATGCCCCTCTGTCAATGTCATTCTTAGAACAACCCCTTAGACACACAACTTTATTGACAATAATATACTTTAAAATCATATACTTACAAGACATATGTCAATATTTAAACTATTTAAGGCGATTTAGTGCCTTATTTTTCAAAGAGTTGTAATTGTTGAAAAAATAGACAAAAATACTCAAAAAAAGCAGGATTTTCAAGCAACAATAGAAATTACTGCCTTATTTCTCAATCTATTGAAAATTAGATTTGGGAAAACGGGATGGGGATAAATGTCAGCATAAAAATCAGCATCGAAACTACTCCGAGGACTTTATGGAAGGTTTCCAGGTCGCCAGATTCCTCTTTTAGAGGAGCGGTCTTGAATCCCATCAAAACTATCATAACCGCCCAGAAAAACCAGCCCGGCCAAAAATAACCTAGAGGAAATAAGGCTACAAAAAATAACTTCCCTATCAATTTATGCTTATCAGGGAAAAGCGCATAAATAATATGCCCTCCATCCAACTGCCCCACAGGCATCAAATTTAAAGCCGTCACCAACATACCTATCCAACCCGCAAAAGCGATGGGGTGTAGATGAATATTTATAAATGGCGAGCTTGGGTCTACTCCAAGAATCAACTCTGAAAATAAATTTAGAATGAAAGAACTGCCAAAGTTGACTCCACCCATAGCAACCGAAGGAGTCACCCTTGACAGGTACAAACCTAAAGCCAACATAGGTACAGCTACCACGAATCCTGCAATTGGGCCTGCTGCTCCTATCTCCATCAATACCCTTCGATTGGGTATCCGTTGTTTGATTTGAATGAAGGCACCGAAAGTCCCTGCTATGAACATGGGAGGCGCGGGAATAAAATAAGGAAGTGTGGACGCTACCGAGTTTCTTCTACTTGCCCAATAGTGCCCGAATTCGTGCGCCCCTAAAATCAGCAACAGGCTAAGGGAAAATAAAAGACCTCCGGCAAGGTAGGTTGTAACCATGGTAGCGATCAGAAGGATAGAAAATAATCGCCAATTTTTTTTTACAGGAACTGCGGGATCATCAAACTCTAAATATGAATCTTGAATAGAATCTTCTTTCTGATCCACGTTATACAGTCAAAGAGGTTTGTGGGTGAACGAACGTGCATTTTCGCCTGAATAATCGCTGACAATTTGACCTTTCCCATAAACCCTGTACTTGTAGATAACCAGACCTTCCAACCCCACTGGACCTCTCGCATGGGTTTTATTGGTACTGATGCCGATTTCAGCTCCCAGTCCGTAACGAAAACCATCGGCAAACCGGGTAGATGCATTGCACATTACACTGGCAGAATTCACTCCATTCATAAACTCCTCAGCTGTTTCAGCGTTTTCAGTGATTATCGTATCTGTGTGCCCTGAACCATGTTTATTGATAAAGCTAATGGCTTCTTCCAAGTCTCCGACAATTTTGATTGCTAATTTCAGGTCATTATATTCTTCGTCCCATTCGTTTTCCGATGCCGGCGATAATCCTGTTGCGATTTTACAAGTTTCATCACACCCCACCAACGAGACCTCTTTCTCTTGGAACTTTTCGACTAGTTTCGGAATAATTTCAGGAGCAATCTCTCTATGAACAAGAAGGTTTTCCATCGCATTGCAAGCCGCCGCGTATTGCAATTTGGAATCCAGCGCAATTCGTAATGCCTTGCTTAAATCGGCTTCATTATCAATATAGTTGTGACAAATTCCCTCAGAGTGCCCTAGAACCGGTATACGGGTATTCTCCTGGATATATTTTACGAAATCGTTGCTTCCTCGCGGAACGACGAGGTTAATGTATTTTTCCTCTTTCAACATATCGGCAACCTCAGACCGGGTTTCAATCATTTGCACCGCAGCATCCGGAACCCCTGGCACTTTTTTTATAGCATCGGTAAGCAAACCTACGATTACTTTATTGGAATTTTGTGCCTCGCGTCCCCCCTTCAAAATCACAGCATTGCCAGACTTTAGACAGAGAGAAGATATTTGTGGAACAGCATCGGGTCTAGACTCAAAAATAGCACCAATGACTCCTATCGGACAGCTCACCCGATACACCGTCAAACCCTCATCTATTTCCATAGCACTTTGACGAAACCCGGCAGGGTCTGGCAAGGTCACAACACTACGAATTCCTTGAGCCATACCGCGAACTTTATTTTCATTTAAATTCAAACGTGCAATGAGTGGCTTTGCAATACCTTCTTCGCTAGCAAATTTCAAATCCTTCTCGTTGGCTGAAAGAATTTCATCACAATTAGTTTCCAGTGCGCTCGCCATTTCCTCAAGCACCTGGTTCTTGATATCTGTTGAAAGATGAGCAAGAAGCAATGCCGCAGAATTAGCTTTTTTTGCAATTTCAGATACTGTCATATTAATTCCAAATTCAACTTTTAATAAAAATATGAATGTTTCCTACTTATCTATAAATAACCAGTATTTTTTCCGCGCGGTTGACTTTTAAAGCAGCCATAGCAGAGGCCTCGCCCAACAAATTCTTTCCCAGATCAAGCGTTTTTAATGCCGGGAAGGCTTTTGACTCAATCAATACCACCGCGCCTTTATCCGTAATATTATTATCGCCCAAATATAAAATTTCGAGTTTGGGGAAATTTGTCGATACTGAGAATGCCAATGCACCGTCATCACCGACTTCATTACGGAACAAGTTCAGAGTTTCCAGTTGTAGAAAATTTTCAGATTTGGCGATAATAGCAGCTCCAAAAGGAGTAATCATATTATCGTTCAACATAAGAGCTTTTAAATTTAAAAAATTCTTCGAACCAACCAAAAACTCCATACTGTCATCGCTTATTTCGTTTTTCCATAACTTTAGAGATTCCAGATGACTAAGATAAGGCGATTCTGCAATTGCCTTTAATCCAAGGTCTCCAAGCAAGTTTCCCCAGAGGTCCAAATGTTTCAGATTTGCTAAATGTGGAGATTTAGCCAAAGCCTTCATTCCTCGAGCTTTTATCCTATTTCCCTGAAGATGCAATGTGGTGAGAGAAGACAAAGACTCCATTGCCGCCAGTTCTTTTGCACCTCGGGGTCCAATATTCAGTCCAGTAAGATCAAGAGTCTTGCCATCTTCGCTGATTCTTTTTTGAACCAGAGTAGAAATATCGACAGCATGTACAGAACTTGCACAAATAACTATCCAAGCGATAACTAAAAGAGTTTTCTTAAACATAGGATCAGGTTAACAAATACTTGAAGATGGTGTAAATAATTTTTGTACCTGCCTTAAAGGTGCCCGAAACCGTCCCCGTGATCTTGGAAACCCCTATTCGCTCACGATACTTGACAGGAAGCTCCTGAATACGCAATCCATTTTTCACGGCCTTGATCTGCATCTCCACCGTCCAGCCAAAATCTATGTCCTGCATACCAATAGCCATTAAGGAACTGTAACGAATCGCCCGAAAAGGTCCCAAGTCGGTAAAGGAATAGTTAAAAAACAGTTTGATCAGAAAAACTGCAAGCCGGTTGCCATAACGTGCTTGTGGCAGCAAGGCTCTTCGACTTTCGGGTAGAATCATGCGACTGCCCAGCACAAAATCCGCATCCCCTTTTTCTATCGGGCTTACAAGTTCGACTATTTCTTCAGGAAAGTCGCTAAAGTCTCCATCTAGAAATACAACGATATCGGGGGCATTCAGTTCGTCTATCCCCTTAAGGCAAGCAGAGCCATAACCTTTTTGAGGTTCTTCTACCACCCGCGCACCATGTGCGGAAGCAACACGAGCGGTGTCATCGGTAGAGTTATTATTGACAACAATTATTTCGTGAATTTTGTCTTGCGGTAACGCATCGAGGACCAGCCCAATCGAGCTTTCTTCATTAAACGCAGGGATGATTATAGAAATCCGGGAAGACATAGCGCCCGAGATCAAGGATTGATGGCTTTTTTAATGCTCGTTAAAAAATCAGCCAGCTTACGGTCACGCTCAGCAGGGTCACTGTGTTCTGCAATTAGTTTTACAATGGCACTGCCAATTATCACGCCATCTGAAGCTTCTGCCGCCTGCTTCGCTTGTTCAGGACCAGAAACTCCAAACCCTACCAAGACCGGCAATGAAACAGATTTTTTTATTTCATTGACCTTGTTTTTCAATCCAGCAGAAAGAGCTTCTTTAGTTCCTGTGGTACCTGTCAGGGAAATATAATAGATGAAACCTTTGCTGACTTTCCCAACTTGCTGAATCCGGTCTGGTGTGCTGGTTGGGGCAAGCAAAAAAACCAAGTCCAGACCTTCTGCAATTCCCAGAAATTCTTCCGCCTCTTCCGGTGGCAGATCAGGAATGATCATGCCATCCACTCCTGCCTTAACAGCATCAGCGACAAATTCTTTTTTTCCATAAACAAACACAGGGTTAAAACTGGTCATCAGGATAATTGGGAGCTCAGAAGTTTTTCTGATATCTGCAACCAACTGAATAATTTTTTTAAGAGTCGTACCCTTTTGCAAAGAACGGTGCGAAGAAGCCTGAATGGTGGGGCCATCTGCCAGTGGGTCTGAGAAAGGAACTCCTATTTCAATAATATCCGCGCCATTTTTTTCTATGACCGCAAAAATATCTTTGGAGGCAGAAAGATCCGGATCACCTGCGGTATAAAACGCAACCAAGGCCTTGTTTCCATTCAATGAAACCAAACGTTTTTCAATACGACTCACAGAGAAACCCCCATCCTGTCGGCGATCTGATTGACATCTTTATCGCCGCGACCTGAAAGACAGACCAGAATGATCTCATCCTTTTTCATTTTAGGTGCCAGCTTGGCCACATGAGCAATGGCATGCGAAGACTCTAATGCTGGAATAATTCCCTCCTTACTGCATAAAAGCTTAAACCCTTCCAACGATTCCGCATCAGTAATGGTGGCATAGGTAGCGCGCCCAGAATCTCTGAGATAACTATGTTCACACCCTACTCCGGGGTAATCTAATCCCGCAGAGATAGAATGCGCCTCGGTCACCTGTCCATCGTCATCGTGCAATAGATAGCTCATCATCCCATGGAGCACACCTGCCGATCCTTTAGTGAGAGAAGCACCATGTTTTTCGGTATCAACGCCAAGTCCGGCCGCTTCGACTCCAACCAACTTGACCTTTTCATTTTCCAGAAAGGGATAAAACAGTCCCATCGAATTACTGCCTCCACCAACACAGGCCACACAAGTGTCGGGCAGTCGCCCTTCCATTTCCATTATTTGCCGCATCGACTCTTCACCGATTACTTTCTGGAAATCACGGACGATCATCGGGTAAGGATGCGGTCCCACCACCGAGCCAATAATATAATGCGTAGTCTCCACAGTGGTGATCCAGTTACGAATGGCTTCGCTGGTTGCATCTTTAAGCGTTCGCGTGCCACTGGTAACGGGAATCACATTGGCTCCCAGCAATCGCATTTTGAAAACATTGAGCGACTGTCGCTTCATGTCTTCTTCTCCCATGAAAATATCGCACTCCAGTCCGAATAAAGAAGCTGCGGTAGCTGTGGCGACTCCATGCTGACCGGCACCTGTTTCAGCAATCACACGCTTTTTTCCCATTCGCTGGGTCAGTAAGGCACCGCCAATCGTGTTGTTAATTTTATGCGCACCCGTATGGGTTAGATCTTCCCGCTTCAAATAAATTTTGGCACCGCCCAAGTGCTTGGTGAGTCGCTCGGCAAAATATAATGCAGTTGGCCGACCAACATAATGTTTCAAATAACATCTCAGATCCTCTTGGAACTTCGGGTCCTCCTTAGCCTCCTCATAAAGAGTTTGTAACTCTTGCAATGCCGGCATCAGAGTTTCGATCACATACTTGCCACCAAATTTTCCATAATGCCCCTTGGCATCAGGCAAATTATATTTGTTCATATTTTTCTCCCTGCCTTTGCATTGTTCAAAAAAGCCCGAACCTTTTTATGATCTTTAATTCCAGGTTCACTTTCCACCCCTGAACAAACATCGACTCCATAGGGGCGTATCTGTCGAACTGCCTGCTGAACATTATTTGGCGTCAAACCTCCCGCCATAATAACCGGCCCAAACTTTTTAGCGGGTAGTGCCAAATTCCAGTCAAATACTTTCCCCGTTCCTCCATGCAGGTTTTCTGAAAATGTATCCAGAAGAAATCCGCTAACCTGGAAGCTGGAAAGTTTTTTCACCGACTGCATATCTTTAATTCTAAAAGCCTTGATCACCTTACGCCGTATTTTTTTGCAAAATATAGGCGACTCATCGCCGTGCAATTGAATTATATCGAGATTACAGTAGTCCGCAATTTTGTTTATCTGCTCTGCGGTTTCATCAACAAAAACACCCACAGTATCTACAAACGGAGGAAGTTCTAAAACAATTTCACGGACTGTTTTCATGGTAACTGAGCGTGGACTTTTTTTATAGAAAATAAAACCCACTGCATCCGCACCCCCTTCCACAGCAACCAGAGCGTCTTTCAAGCTAGTCATGCCGCAGACTTTAACTTTTACCTGCTTTTCACTCGCCACCATGGCCTAAAAGCTCCTTCAATTTTCCAGGGATATCTTCTGCCGTCATCAGACTTTCACCAATCAAAAAAGCATACACACCCAAGTCTTCAAACTCCTCAATTTCTTTGCGACCATGAATACCGCTTTCGCAAACCAGCACCTTTCCCTTTTCCTGCAATGCCATGGGAGCCAGTCGCCGTGTAATTCCTAAATCAGTTTTACCATTGGTCAAATCACGGTTATTGATACCGATCAATTCAGCGTTTGCCGCAAACGCTTTTTCCAGATCCCATTCATTATGAGTTTCAATGAGGGCGGGCATTCCCAATTCTTTGCCCTGACAAAGCAAATCGGCCATCAAGCTCTGGTCTAGCCATGTTGCTATCAATAAAAACAGGTCAGCACCATAAGCACGTGACTCAAAAACTTGATATTCATCAAAAATAAAATCTTTCCTTAAAAGAGGAATAGGCGCAACTTTTCGAACCTCCGGCAAAATTTCAATGCTACTGCCAAAGTGATTACTCTCCGTCAAAATTGAAAGAGCCACGGCACCATGCTCCACATAATCTCTTGCAATGGCTTTTGCATCAAAGCCCTTTCTCAACTCCCCTTTAAAAGGAGTTTTTGGTTTTATCTCAGCGATAATCCTGGAAGTCTTTCCCTTCTTTAAGGACTTGAACACATCCAAAACGGGCTGTTGATCCTTAATCCTTTGCTTGATTTCCGGCAGAGGTGATTGACGTTTTGTATCTGGAAGCTCTTTTATTTTATCCGCAAATATTTTATCTAGAATATTCGACATTTTTATGAATTCGATACCCGACATAATTCTTCAAGCTTTTTCAATGCTGCGCCAGATTCAATAGATTTTTTAGCCACTAGAATTCCTTTTTCAATAGAGTCGGCTTTGCCTCCTACATAAATAGCCGCAGCAGCGTTCAAAACAACAATATCTGTTTTTGGCCCTGAGCTGCCATTTAAAATTTCGCGCATTATTTCCGCATTCGTTTCAGGTTCTGCTCCTTTTAAATCGGCAACAGAACAAAGCGAATAACCAAATTCTTTTGGATCAAAAGAAAAATTATTAACTTTTCCATTTTTTAATTCAGCGATTTGGGTTTCACCCGTCAAGGTTATCTCATCCAATCCATCAAAACCATGTACCACCAAAGCATGGCGACTTCCCAACTCTCGCAAAACTTCTGCAAGCGGAGTCACCCATTTAGAATCGAATACACCTAACACTTGAGCGTGGGCATTTGCAGGGTTGGTAAGTGGACCCAAGAGATTAAAAATGGTTCTAAACCCCAATTCCTTTCTCACTGCCGCGGCGTGCTTCATTGCCTTATGCATTAAAGGTGCAAAAAGAAAACCGATACCCACTTCCTCAATACATCGTTCAACAGTGGGTAAAGAAGCGTCGATATTGACTCCCAGATATTTTAAAACATCGGCACTACCTGACTTACTCGAAACAGCACGGTTACCATGTTTTGCAACCCGTACACCTGCACCTGCCACCACAAACGCAACCGTTGTGGAAATATTGAATGTATCGGCACCATCCCCTCCGGTCCCACAAGTATCCACCGAATCTTTAGCATTTACCTTTTCGGCTTTGTCACGCATTACTCTGGCGGCACCAACGATTTCGGAAACGGTTACATTTTTAAACTGCAAAGCGGTTAAAAAAGCCGCAAGTTGCGTATCGCCAACTTTTCCATCCATGATCTCGGTCATGGCACCCATCATTTCTTCTTCAGACAGTTCTTTCCCCGACACTACAATATGAAGGAATTTCTGAAAAAACATGCTCAGCTATACTCTATAAAGTTTTTCAAAAGATCTTTTCCGTTTGGAGTCAAAATAGATTCCGGGTGAAACTGTACTCCTTCAACTAGCAGCTCCTTATGGCGTATTCCCATTATTTCATTATCATCGCTTTCAGCAGAAATCTCAAAACAGTCCGGTAAAGTTTTCCGGTTCAGTACGAGCGAATGGTAACGGGTAGCGGTAAACGGATTAGGAAGGTTTTTAAATAATGTTTTTCCATCATGGCGAACCTC
>CALJGH010000010.1 GCA_938073925.1 uncultured Nitrospinaceae bacterium | reverse complement strand
GGAGAAAAGAATCCAGTTAGCTATCTTGAATTTGAACCCGGACGTTATTTTAATTATATTGAATTGCTCCCGCGAAACAAGGAAATGCTGGATTTTAATTATGAAGACAATCAATATTTTGCTGAAGATTCCTACGATATTGATCCGCGCAATGATAATAAATGTTTGCAGTTGTCATTCTTTAAGTTTCAATTAGACAGCGCAGACCAGGCTCCTTTATTTTCTGCGACTTATTATTTCGACGAAGAAATGAGAGAAAAGGAAGATGCAAAGCTTACGGTAAAGAATAATGATATGTTGATTGCGTTGAACCAAATTATTCCAGATCTAAATGATCGGCTGAAGCAGAGATATAAGAATGCAAAAAAGATGGGTCAGGAACTGCTAAACAATCAGGCTCCCGTTGAGATACAACAGGAAAAAGTAAAGCCCAACGAGCCTTGTCCATGCGGGTCGGGTAAGAAATACAAAAAATGTTGTGCGTTAATGTTAAATTGATTTTTTAATAAACGATATGGGCTTTGTCCCATTTACTGGAATAAAATAATGTCGAAAGAAAGAAAAGTTAAAAAAGTTCAAGCCCGGCATATTCTTGTAGGTTCGAAAGAGCTTGCCGAGGAATTGAAGGTGAAAATAGATGCCGGTGAAGAGTTTACCAAGTTGGCCGAAGAGCATAGCGAATGTCCTTCAAAAAAACGAGGTGGGGACTTAGGCTGGTTTGGTAAAGGCGCAATGGTTCGTCCCTTTGAGGTTGCAGCTTTTACCGCACAAGAAGGCGATGTTGTTGGACCCATTAACACAGAATTTGGCTGGCATCTAATTTATGTTTATGAAATCCAAGAGGATGTTGATGCGGATGCTGGACCTCCAACCGGGGATGAAGACGCCGATGAAGATACTCTGCGCTTGGTTGCAGAAAATTATGCGCATGAGTTTATGATGCTGGGCTATACCAGTAAAAAGGTGCTGAGCCTTTTCACCAGTCCACATTTTAAGTCAGCGAACACCGTTTATAATATTCTCGGGGTGGATGTGATTAATGAAGTAATAGCCCAGGTTTTCGGACAAAAAATTGAGAAGGCTGAAAATCCGGAAGCGAAAGAAGAGACTCAAAAATAATAAGATAAGAAGTGAAATTAAAAAAGCGTGGCTCCCTCGGAAGAGGAGGCCACGCTTTTTTTATGCGCTATTGTTTAAAGCGAAACGCTGTGAACGTTTAAGATGTTGGCCGTATCTCTTAGCTCACGTAATGCTTCTGTCGTTGGTGGCGAATCGATGTTTATGATTGCTACCGCTTTTCCACCATCTTCCATCCTTCCCAGATGGAAGCCTGCAATGTTAAGATTATGTTTTCCGAGAATATTTCCCAGGTTACCAATGACACCGGGGACATCCATATTATTTAGCACCAACATATTTTTTGAGAGAACGCCTTCGAGGCTATATTCCTCGAGTTGGGTGATTCTGGAGTCGCCTTTTCCGAAGATACTTCCTGTTACCTGATGGGTCCCTTTCTGTGTGGTCACTTTAACCTGTACGGTATTGGTGTATTCATGCACTTCATTGCTTTTAGACTCTTGAACCTCAACGCCTCTTTCTTTTGCAATGAAGGGGGCGTTGACCATATTGACGCCGTCGATGGTTCGGTTGAGCAGACCTTTTAAGATTGCTATTGAAATAGGTTCTACTGAAAGACCGGCCACCTCTCCGTTGTATTGAATCTCGATTCGGGTCAAGGCTCCATCTATAATCTGCGATAGAAAGCTGCCCAGGTCTTCGCCTAATACCAGATAAGGTTTGATTTTCGCCAGTGTTTCCGCATCAATCGAAGGAACATTTACAGCATTTCGAACATTCCCATATTTCAGGTAGTCAATTATCTGGTCACAAATTGCAATAGCTACTTTTTCCTGAGCTTCTCCCGTGGAGGCACCTAAATGTGGGGTACACGTAATTTCATCTACCTTGAGTAAGGGGCTTTCGAGGTCAAGGGGTTCTTTTGTATAAACATCCAAAGCAGCCTGTGCCACTTTCTTTTCTTTAATAGCTTGGATCAACGCATCATCATCAATCAAACTACCCCGCGCGCAGTTTACAATTCGTATGCCGGGCTTCATTTGGTCGAATTCTTCTTTTCCCAAGAGGGCTTTGCCATCAGCAAGACCGGGAGTATGAAGAGAGAGAAAGTCGGACCTTCCCAGTAAGTCTTTTAGCTCAACTAATTCTACACCTGCTTTTTCCGCTCTTTCCTGAGAGATGTAAGGGTCATGAACGAGTATCTTCATTTGGAATGCGCGTGCGCGGTCAGCGACAACGGATCCGATGCGACCAAAGCCAATGATTCCCAGGGTTTTTTCAAAAAGCTCGACACCCATAAACTCTTTCGGAGCCCATTTTTCATTCTTAAGCTTCCAGCTTGCCCGAGAAATATTGCGCGACATGGAAAGCAATAAGGCCATCGAATGTTCTGCTGTGGTAATTAAATTTCCCTCCGGCGCATTCATAACGATGACACCCTTTTGTCCTGCAGCATCAAGGTCAATATTGTCGACACCGATACCAGCTCGTCCTATAACTTTTAGGTTTGTGGCGGCTTCAATTATTTCCGCGACCACTTTGGTAGCACTTCGAACAATCAGACCATCATATTCAGGAATAATGGCGATCAGTTCTTCTTTAGACAATCCGGTTTTCACATCTACCTCAAGACCGGATTCTTTTTTGAGGATATCAACTCCAGTAGCGGAGAGGTTGTCTGAAACTAAAACTTTCATTTGTTAACTCCAAATTACCCACTCCCGTAGGGAGGGAATATTAGTAGACAATAGTAAAAGGCAAAACGATACTAATTTGCCCAACGGGCATTGATCTTTAGGCCTTACGCTTTTCAAAATCCTTCATATAATCAATCAGAGCATCAACACCAGCTTCAGGCATGGCGTTATAGATACTCGCTCGCATTCCTCCGACTGAACGATGACCTTTTAGGGTGGTTAACCCAAGATCTTCAGCACCTGCTAAAAATTCTTTGTCTAAGTCGGCATTGGCCAACACAAATGTCACATTCATCCAAGACCGCGAAGCTTTTTCAACGGGATTACTATAGAAGTTCGAATTATCAATCGCGGAATACAATTTATTGGCCTTGTTCTCGTTCAATTTTGCAATAGCGGAAAGCCCCCCTTGTTTTTTCATCCATTTGAAGACCAAACCCGCCAAATAGAGCGTATACGTCGGAGGAGTATTCAACATCGAATCCGCTTCAGCTTGTTGCGCGTAATCGAAAACACTCGGGGTCGTAGATAATGCATTCCCAATGAGATCATCGCGAACAATTACTAACGTGACGCCCGCTGGTCCAATATTTTTTTGCGCACCCGCATAAATCAGCCCAAAACGACTCACATCAATTGGACGGGAAAAAATCGTCGAGGAAAAATCGCCAACCAGTGGCACATCCCCGGTATCAGGAATCCAATGAAATTCCACACCCCCTATTGTTTCGTTTGGAGTGTAGTGTACATAAGCAGCATCTGAATCCAAAGACCAACTCTCAAAGGGAGGAATGGTGGTGAATTTATCAGCTTCAGAGGAAGCCGCAACGTTCACCTCGCAATATTTTTTTGCCTCACTAATAGCTTTCTTGCCCCAAGCACCAGTCCAAATATAATCAGCTTTGATTTTCCCACGAAGCAGATTCATGGGAATTGTTGCAAACTGCGCAGTCGCCCCCCCTTGTAAAAACAAGACCTTATAATTTTTGGGTACATCCAACAGTTCACGGACATCCTTTTCCGCCTCCGCGTGAACAGATACAAATTCCTTACCTCTGTGACTCATCTCCATGATCGAAGCCCCAGAACCATGCCAATCTGGCAATTCTTCTTGCGCCTGCTTTAACACGGCTTCTGGTAACATCGCTGGGCCTGCACTGAAATTATATTTTCTGGGCATTACAACATATCTCCTGCTTAGGTCATGAGAGACAAAAACTCTCTATAGCTTAATTAATCTCTACAAAATTAAAATAAATTTTCCCTTAAGTCTCAAAGAGACATAGAGCCTTTTAAATCCAATCTGGCGGAAAAATTGTCTGGGTTGGGGGTATTTTATTTTACCGGTTCACTTGGTTTTTGAAGAAAAAAACCAGATTCACCCCGATTGATGCTCGACTTTGAACCCCCTTTTATAATCGAATTTGGCTATGAAATCCAATTATTTTTTTCAAAAAAGGTCTCTTTAGCTCGCCAATTTATTATTTCTTGTGAAAACTCAATGGGGAGGGATACAAATTGTTTAATCGTAACGAATTCAGGGCTTGTCTGCTGCAGGATCGTCTGAAGATTCTAGTTCCAGGCCGAGATCTTCAATTTCGAGATCAGGGATGTCTTGGCTCTGGATGGTAAGAGGGTCATCAGAGTCGTCAATTTCCAAGCTTAGTTCGACCTCATCTAATGGTGCCGCCGCAACAGGAGGAGCGGGGGTGATGGATGGATTGTCATCTAAATCTAGTGCAATTTCATTTTTACCTAGGTCCAGCGCAGGCACAATAGAGGCGGTTTCCTCCGGTTCGCTAATCTCCAGTGCAGGTTCAAAGGAAATGGTTTTCTCTGGTTCGCTAATCTCTAGCGGGAGCTCAATAGAAAGGGGTGGTTCTTCATCAGGCTCACCAATTTCGCATACCGGTTCGACAGATGCCGTCTCATCAATTGCTATTGGTTCGTCTATCGTTAGTTCTTCGATGGAGTCAACTGCAGTATCTAGCGAAATACTAGCCATTTCGGTTGTATCAGCTTCTGGCTCTTCTAACGTTTCAGTTG
>CALJGH010000009.1 GCA_938073925.1 uncultured Nitrospinaceae bacterium | reverse complement strand
AGCCAATTATTTGGGAATATGCTTTTTATGGGAATTGAAATGTGACGACTGCGAACAACAGGGATGCCTGCAAATTTAGAGACAGACCCGGCAAGCCAGCTATCTATGGAACTGTGGGTATGTATAACGTCGGGTTTGGCTTTTTTCAGTATTCTCAATAGACGAAAAAATGAAAACGGGTTCGCCGGACTTTTCATGGTCAGGGGATAACAATTAAAATTGGTCGAGGTGATGGACTGGCATTTATTCCACATGAAGCTTTCAGGTTGGCAGACTATGGAAACCCGATGGCCTCGTTCCAACAATAAATTGCTTTCCTGGAATACTCTGATTTCCTGTCCGCCCCAACCTGTAGCCGATTCGGAGTGAAAAATATGAAGCGATTTCAATAAGAAACCTTAATTATATTGTAAAAATTATTGATCGTATTTGATGACTAATTTAGCATAACTCTGCCATTTTTGTCGATACTGGCTGTGTTATTCGTGGCGCAATGAAAAAAATGGTAAGAGCTTGTTGCGGTATTTGATTTTCAGGAATTATTTTTTGCGGCATTTCCATACCAGATCTCTTCCAAACCATGATACGGAAAGAAAAGCAGATTTCCCGCGGCAACTGGTCAGCTCTTCTATCACAAATTCTTTTTCAAGATATTGCCTTAGCAACATCACATTGTAGGCGCGTAAATGAGTTTGATCGTAATCGATTAACCGTCCTTTTAATACTCGCAACCTGTTTTTTAGATGGTAGGAGTTGGGAACAGAACCGATAAATAGTCCTTCAGGTTTTAAAATGCGTGATATTTCGGCAATAGTAATTTCAGGGTAGGGCAGGTGTTCTATAACTTCCCCTGCTACAACGACATCAAATGATGATGTGGGTATTGGAATTTGCAGGCTGAAGTCGGCCCATTTTGTTTCGATTTTTAAATTTTCTCGGCAGGCTTCTAAAGCCTGTTTGTCAATATCCAAACCTGTTACTTCATTGTGTTCGATGAAGTGACGGGTCAATATGCCGTCACGACAACCCATATCCAGAACCTTTTTATTTTTTCCCATCCACTCTTTGAATAGCTGCGAGCGTTTCTCTTCTGATACCGATTGGTTTCTGCGATTTCCATTGAGATGGTGTTTTGAATAAAAATCGGCAAGAATTCGTATGTCTCGATCTGGTTTTTCGGATTCCACTTCAAACTTTGAAGAAGGGATGACTTCTTTTTCTTCCACAATCAATACTCCATTATTTATCCAAAAATTCAGGGCAAAGTTTTTTAATACTATTAATTACATCTTCGGAGGAAATCAATTCTTTGCACTCGGGTTTACCATCCCAGCAAACCTGTTTCATGGTTTTAGAAGTGCAGGGCCAGCAATCTATATCTTTATGCAGTACAACACTTTTTTTTCCGAGAGGCTTCCAGATTCTAAAATCAGTTAATCCAAATAATGCCACAACCGGTACCCCGATGGCTGAGGCAGCGTGCATATAACCCCCATTATGACACACAACGAATTTTGCGGAAGAGGTGATTCCAAGGAGTACGGAAAGTTCTGTGGAGATAAAAGTGTAAGGAACTTTCTTTGACAAGCATTGAGTAAATTTTTCCACTTGGTCAAACTCTCCGGGCCCACAAGTCAAAATTATACCTAAATTGAAGCGGGTAAAAAAGGTATCCGCAATTTCAGCAAACTTCTCATATTGCCATTGGTCGTATTTTCGAGCCCCCGGATGGATTATGCAATATGATTTTTTGGCGTCGAAATTTTTGGAAACCAGTAAATCATGCGCACTTTTGCGCCACTCATCGCTCACATGAATAATTGGTTGGGGGTTTTCAAAGGGTACTCCCAGTTTCTTGATCAAAGCAACTTGATAGTCCAGAGGAATGGCGGGTTTCAAATCAGAAAAATTTATTTTTGTATTGTATAAAAAGGAACGCCTAGCAAATTTGCCTCCAATTTTGAAGCGTGCGAAAGAAAGGAAACACATGACCGCACCTCGGGTTCCCTCATGCATGTCAATTGCTACATCGTAACGACTACATATCAGGTTTAAATAGAATTTGACCTGATCAAGAAAAGAACCTTTTTTAAAGCAGAGAACTTCGTCTACATCAGGATGATTTTTTACAATTTCATAGGATGCCGATTCTACCAGCACCGTGAGTCGGGCATTTGGGAGATGCTTTTTTATAGGACTATAAACCGCTGTGTTGTAAACCACATCGCCAATGGATCTAAGCTTGATCAAAAGAATTTTTGCGTCGGGTTTAATACGGTCTTTAATATGAAATTCCAAAATCGAGTTCCTGAATCAAGAGTGTGTGATTGCTAATTTTTCTATTTGTAGGTTAAGTTCTTTTTGTAATACTTTAATATCATAAAATTCCTGGCAACGTTTTCGCGCACTTAGACCTTTCAATCGGGCCTCTTCTGGGTTTGCAAAAATATATTCGATAGTTTTTGCAAGCTCGTCGGGGTTCCCGGGATTAATGAGATAACCATGTCCACCGAGAACTTCCTCGATATCTGAGAGAGGGGTCGTGATGACAGGTTTGGCCATCGCCATGGCGTCGAATAATTTTGCTGGTATCTGCCCTTGTGTGTCTGTGGTGTCTCTCTGTGGAATCACTAGGATATCAGCTGCGGAAAGATGTTCTGGCAGATCTTTAAAGGGTATTTTCGGGAAAATAATTACCTTGTCTTGATTTGATTTCATACTGTCTACATGGGATTGGGCAGAGGCATCGGCTCCTATTAATACCAATCTGATGCTGGGATCTTTAATTTTCTCCATTGCCATGAACAATTCATCCACTCCTTTATGGGCTCTTGGTGTTCCCAGAAACATGACAACGCGTTTTCCATTCAGTCCAAGTCTGGTTTTAATGCTATTCGAATCGAATTTATCTGGATCAAGAATAGAAGTATCGCGGCAATGATAAACCAAGGGCCCGGAAAATTTATTTTGAAGGAAACGATTGCTAACAATAGTTGAATCCGCGAACCCGGTTAATCGTTCCATGAGCCAGGTATAGGGCAATCCATTTGGATTGGAAAAGTTTAA
>CALJGH010000008.1 GCA_938073925.1 uncultured Nitrospinaceae bacterium | reverse complement strand
ACTAAAAGATTAGGGGGTTGTAATAGATAATCAGCCCATATAGTGTTTAACCTATTGTTTCAGTTATTTAATCTGTGCTTTTGGATTCGGATTATTAAATAGCCACTCACATTCCTTATACGAGTCTGGGGTATCGACCGCCAGCGCCTGAAACAATACAGATTCCCAATACAATTATGAATTATGAAAACTGAATTCCTAAATCTGGTATAAATAGTGGGGTCTAGTCACCTTTTAATTACTTCTGAGACGGTTTAACTCATATCTAAAAAAATTCGATAACCATTTGACTTTAGCGTTTCACATGAATAGATTAATAGCCCATATGCCAATGCTTAACAGCGATTTTAAAAATTTAACGACAGGTTCTAAATGACAACTTGGGATAGAGATAAAGTCGCTAGCTCAATAAATAATCTTGTAGATGCTGATCTCAAAGGTTTGGATCTTTCTGGTTTGAATTTGGACAAAGCAAATCTGATTTCTGCTATTTTGACGGGTACTAATCTAAAAGGAATATCTATGGTTGGGGCCAATTTGTTTTCCGTTAAAGCGATGCGAGCAGATTTTTCTGGGGCCAATCTTTCAGGTGCTAACTTGCTTAAGGCAAATTTGACCAGAACTAAACTGCAAGAATCGAATTTTAATGATGCGGATATGACGGGCATCAATCTTTCCGATGCAGATATGAGGAAAGCCGATCTTACTCGAGCCAAACTTGTAGAGGCCAATCTTCCTGGTGTCGACTTAACAGGTGCCGATTTAAGTGAAGCCAAACTAACCGGCAGATACCAACGAGAAGGTTATTTTAGTAGAGGTGCCAATCTGAAAAAGGGAGTGCTGGTCGGTGCTAAAATGCAAGGCGCAGATGCTTCGGGAACGGACATGATGGAAACGGATTGCACCGATGTTGATTTCACAAACGCAAATTTAAGCGAGGCAAATTTTAAGCATGCCCGCTTGAAGTCTGCTTGTTTTGTGAACACTAAATTAGGAGATGCGGACTTTAGGGGAGCGCATATTATTGACTGTGATTTTTCAGGTGCCGAACTCATTGAAACCAAGTTTCATGGGGTGGACTTAAGTTCGGTCAAAAATATTTCTGCAGAGGAGCTTCAGTCTTCTGTGATTGATAGTGAGACAAAGGTTCCAGATTATATTGAAGTCAAATGGACCTCCGAAGATACCTATGAGTGTAAACTTGTCTAGTAAACCAGCCTAAAAATATTCAAACTTCAGGTGAAGAATGAGCAAACCGTCAAAAGCAAAATTTTGTGTCGGTCAATTGATCCACCACAAACTGTTCGATTATCGAGGTATTATTCTTGGAGTTGACTTAGAATTTAAGTCGACTGATGAATGGTATAATGAGGTGGCTAAAAGCAGGCCACCGAAAGATGAACCTTGGTACCATGTCCTGATTCATCAAAAGGGGTATCAAACCTACGTTGCAGAACAAAACTTGCAACTCGATCCTGCTGTCCAAAATTAGAGGGAATGATGATTAGAACGGTGAAAGAGTTCAGGTCATGGCGAGCCCGGTTTTGCTATTCCCCAAAAGGCAAGAAGGCGATGGATAAAATGAAACGTCTTCGTCAAGGGGATAATGAATTTCCTTATGGAAATCTCGAGAGCTCTGTTCTTTCCGCCTGCTTTCAAGCCTCAAAGTTTGAAGTTGCCAAACACAATCTAGATTCCCGTAGGAGAATTGCGGGCATGCAGTTTCCTGTTTCCAGTATTAGCAAAAATGGCAAGCCTAGTCATATCGCACGTAACAGTATGATTTTATATCTCACCACCTTTTTCCGGTTCTACACTTCAGATGAATCTACCTATGACTTTGTTGGTAAGAAAGTACCTTCTTTTGGTGAAGCCCAATCGGGTGTTGTTGCCGACTTTGTGAACGCTGTATTCGACAATGATAAGTTTGACGAGGGTTCTATCGATAGACTTATCCAGCGTTTGAGTGATGTTCGTCTCGCTCATTGGAAATACTCTCAATAAATTTAGCTGTCATGGAAACGGATAAAATGTATCGCGTTATCCGATTTTGCGGTATCGGCATGATATTTCTTTCCCTCAGCTGGGCTGTTTTCAAAAGCTCCACACCTTCACAACAACGCCCCTCCTTTACAAAAGCAATTGGGCTCTACACAGACGGAAAATTTGAGGAGGCGCTTAAATTTTATAATACCGCCGTGTTGGAAAATCCCAATTTTATTCACGCTAAAAGGGGACGGGCAAGAACTCTCATGCAGTTAGGCAAAGATCAGCAAGCCCTTGACGCGTTCAACGAAGTTTTATCTCTCGATCCAAATTCTGCAGTGTCGTTTGCCAATAGAGGGATTTTAGAAGATCGCATGGGGCTCTATGATTTGGCATTGGAAGACTATACAAAAGCCATAAAAATGGATCCGCAACTGGGAAAGGGGTTGGACTGGTTCACTCGCTTTTTACAAAACAGAAAAGAAGGGGGGCAAACTTTGTCTGAACGCTTGGAAGTCTTGCGGTCAGATAGGAAAGAGAATTAATATTCGGCTATACCCAGTCATCAATGTCGAACTGCTCTCTGCATTCCGTGCTTCTCATGTCCATGAACAAATCGGCCTGATCAAAATTCAGGTTGAAATCGGCGAGAATTTCGCATTTCAAACCGGCATTTTCAATTTTATTGCGGTAATCCGTCATTTCGGCATCATTAGGAAACTCAAGCACCACTGTAAATCCGGTTGCAGCACCGAACTTAATTATTTTTCTTTCGTTAGTCATTAGTTGTCCGTGGAAATTCATTTTTGCAGATTAATATTGTGTAAATATAATCATACTCTTTATAATTAACGAGTCATATTAAATAGTCCGTTTTGTTGGGAAGGAATACTGTTTGAAACTGTTTCGCGCATTCTCTTTGATTGATTCTTCCAGGCTTTTATCTGGGCAGAACCCTGATAACTTTGTTAAAGTCGACTGGGTTTGTTATTTGAGGGATGAACCTTTGCTGCCTTTTGAAAGTTTGATCGAAGATTATCATAACTTGCCTGAGACAAGTAAGGCCAAGCTATGGGTTGAGCGGCGGGCAAACTATCTTTTGTCTCAAGAGGAAGTGGACGAGTTGAAAAAGTATTTGGAAAAACAATATTCTTTTGCTATTGAAGTGGAACAGGTTTCATTGCCTGTTTCTTCGGAAAACCTGGTTGAATTTAATGAGCAGGATATTACGGGCACTATAATTTTGCGCGATCGGGATGAACCGTTTCCCTTAAGTATAAATATCATTGGCATGGTATCGAGTTATCGAGACCTTGTGAATGTTCGTACGGTGGATGAGTTGCTGGGAGAAATTGACAAGCGAAACGAAATGTAGTTTTTAATAATGCGGCTTATCTTCAGAATCGTGGCACTCAAATTCGGTTTCGGTTATCCATTTTATCTTTAGGTAATGAGGTAGAAGTGTTTTTCTGTCAATGAGTGTGGATTCCATTTGTTCTTTTGTTAACCCGGTAACGTACCTTAGGTTGGCCCCTTTTAAATCGGCCCCTTTAAAATTGGTATTTTTTAGGACGGCTCTGCTCAGGTTTGCCACTTGTAACCCGGCTCCCTCCATATCGGCTCCATCTAGCCTGGCTCCTGAAAGTTCGGCCCCTTCCATTTTTGCACCGCAAAATTTCGAGTCTTGCATTTGCGATTGTGCACCTTTTATATTTTGCAAATTGGCACCGGTAAGGTCAGAGTTTCTCATCCAGACTTTAAACATGGAGCATTGGCGAAGGTTTGCTTTAGTGAGATCTGCATTGCTTAGATTGGCCCCTCTCAAATCTGCTAATCGGGCATAAAGCGCACGCATATTTGCGCCTTTTAGATTTACTTTGTTCAGGTCTGCACTGTTTATATTAGTTTCTTCTAGATTGGCTTCAGCTAGATTGGCTTTGGCAAGAATTGCATCGCCAAAAAATGCTTTAGACAGATTGGCACCGCGTAGATCGGCACCGCTTAGCAGTGCACCTTTCATGTCGACCCCTGCAAGGTCGGCTCCTTTGAGATCTGCATTCTGGAGATATTTTTTGGAGCCTTCCAGCTTTTTTTTGAGGGCTTGTGAATCTTCAGTCATCGCATTTTTTGAATTGGTAAAATCGAAAGACCAAAGCCGCTATTAAAATGCCGCCAGCCATAATGGTTATTGAAAATCCTGGAACTATTAATGCAAGTGATACGGGAATGGATTCTAAAACCCATAAAAGCAGTTTTTGCATTCCAATCCATGACTCAGGATTAATTATCCATTGATGCAGAGGTGTGTTTTCAAATAGGAAGTTGAAAACAGTTAGCACGGGATACTCTGTCCACACACCGCTTTGCAACCATAAGAGAGATTGGTAACTCAATAAACTGATTCCTGCGAGCAGAATTATACCTCCAAATACTGCAATCGATGTCAGAGTGCCTGTGAAAATGAAATCACCCAGCGAAAGTTTTTTGGCTGCGGCTCGAATTTCTTTCCAGGCTTCAGTCAGGCCTTTTTGAAAAAGGGTTTTGAAGGCTTGTGCAAACGCAATAGAAAATTGTCGGGCTGTTTCAATAAACCGAAATAAACGATTTATCCATTCTTCATGATTGAATTGGGATTGTTGATGATTTTCAATATTCATGTTTGCCTCCTTAACTCATTCCGTATGGTATGAGAGATCAAATTATGTGGAGTCATCTTATCGTTCTTTTATAGATGAATCAAACGCTTGTTTGGTTGCGATGTAGAGAATATGCTAATTTAGTTTTATGGGGTGCGGTTTTGTGATCTTTAGTGTCGCCAGTTTTATGACTTCATATGATAGAAAGTCCTGATATGTTAAAAGTTTTAGTTGTGGGGGCAGGGGCAGTAGGGCTTGGGCTGGCCAGCTTTCTTATGCAATCGGGTTGCCGTGTTAGTTTGCTTGGAAGAGAGGATACCGAGCTTGAAAAAAATGGATTGTACCGGATTGGGATTTTTGGTGAGTTTCACTCTGATTCATTTGAGATTTTTCACGGTCCCGCTCAAGACGAAGAATTTGATTTTGTTTTGGTCTGTGTGAAATCCTTTGATACTGAAAATGCAGGACGACAATTGCAGGAGTGGCTTTCTAATACTTCAAGAATTGTACTTTGTCAAAACGGCTGGGGTAATGCGGAAATATTTTCAGAATATTTTCAGAATATTTTTAACGCGCGGGTGATCACCGGATTCATTCGCCCAAAAAAAAATAGAGTTGATGTTACCGTTCACGCGCAGCCAGTTCATTTGGGTTCGCTTTTTGGTGGAGATCTGGAATGTCTTGAGCCGCTTGCCAAGGCTTTTGAAGAGGGTGGTCTTCCCTGTGCGGTGACAAGGCATATTTCCAGAGACCTATGGGCGAAAATGCTTTACAACTGTCCTCTCAATGCTCTGGGTGCCTTATTGGAAGTTCCGTACGGGCTGCTTGGGAAAAAAGAAAGCACTCGAGAGATAATGGAAGGCATCGTTGATGAAGTTTTTGCGGTGATGCGAGCTATGGGTTATGAAACTCACTGGAAGAGCGAACAGGATTATCTTGAGGAATTTTATGGGAAGTTATTGCCCAGTACCTATGAACATGAGTCTTCAATGTTGCAAGATCTGCGGGCTGGAAAGGTTACCGAAATTGAAGCCATAAATGGTGTTGTAGTAAAGGAGGGGACAAAAAGGAATATTGCGGTGCCTTATAATATATTGGTAAGTAACCTTGTTCTATTTCTACAGGATAAACCCAGAAATTAGTCATTATACTTTGCCACCCACCCAGACCACACGGCCGAGCAAGTGAAGCTTTTCCATCTCAACGGCAGTGAGTTTCTGTTCTCTGGAAACGCTGGTATTGTCTCCACGAATAACCACTGTGCTGTCCATCATCCACTCCAGTCGTTTAACCATTAATCCATCATCGAAGTTGATCAGATAGATTCCATCGCCTTTCATTCGGGCTTTGTTGCGGTCTACCAGTAAAAGGTCTCCTGCGCGTAATGTCGGCTCCATGGAGTCGCCAATAGAGTGAATGAGTAGCAAGTTTTTAGGATCGGCCCCAAGTTCTTTGCTGACCCAGCACGTTTTAAAGGCAAGGTGGTCGACAATTTGCTCTGAATGAATGATAGACCCCCCACCCGCTGAAGTTTCAATATTGTATCGGGGTACTAGAACGAAATCATTTAGAGTAGACGATGATGTCGGTTCTTTTGAATTGGTTTCTTTTTTCTCCGCTTGCCCTTCGCCGGTGAGCAACCAACCGGGATCACATTCCAAAACTTTTACGATTTGAGACAGCAACTCGGAATTTGGAGCGCGCTTACCACTTTCATAATGGTTCATCGTAGGCAAGGATACTTTTAAAATATTGGCTAATTCTTTTTGCTTAAAACCCTTTAGTTTTCTTGCAAAAATTAATCTTTTATTTAAATTATTAGTCATTTTAATGATAATATTTTTTAAATACGTTTAATTATTTTATATTATAGTATTATTATTAAATATTCAACTAACTTTAGATGTGGCTCTCAGTGGGTATTAAGCTTGGTTTGTAGCTAAAAGGAGAAGAACTATGAAGCCGAACTGTGAAGAAATGAGTTGAGAGGAAGTTGCTGCTATGCTCGATGGAGCTAATAATATATTGGCTCAAAATTTCAATCAGCTGACAGAAGAGTATTCATGTCTGCTGATCCAAATCATAAATGATGAAGCAAATATAGAAAAGAGAAAGGCTCTTTAAAATTCAAGGTGTCGCTAATGGCGGACTCTTTGCAACTGGTATTTCTGAACGGCTCGGTTATGCTCATTTAGCGTTGCTGAAAATTGATGACTCCCATCTTGACGTGAAACGAAATACAAGTTTGAAGTTTTTGCTGGATAAAGTGAGGCAACAATGGATTTGAGACCGGGGCTAGCAATAGGACCTGGCGGCAGGCCTTTGTAGCGATAAGTGTTATAGGGAGAATCGATTTTAAGGTCGCGCTTTCTGATATTGCCATCAAAGTTTTCTATTGCATAGATTACCGTCGGATCGGTCTGCAGTCTCATATTCTTTTTCAAGCGGTTATGGAAAACAGAGGATATTTGTTTGCGTTCGGAATCTTTTCCCGTTTCTTTTTCGATTAGCGAAGCGAGTGTTATGATTTCGTGATAAGTAAACCCTATTTCTCTAGCGCGTTTAAGAAATTCTTTTTTCAAGGCTCGTTCCTTAAATGTCTCGACCATTTTTTTTACAATAGTTTTTTCGGCAGTAAATTTCCCGAAATGATAGGTTTCTGGAAAAAGGTAGCCCTCTAGAGAGTCAGCAGAAATTCCTGTTACCAGCTCCATATTTTTTGTTTGTTGTAGGAAAGTATCTTTATCAGCGAGATCTTGTTTTTCCAATAGGTTGGCTATTTCTGTGATGCGGTATCCTTCGGGGATGGTGACGGGGTATAGAACCGTTTTGCCCGATGTGATTCTTTGCAATATATCTGCAGGAAGCATGGAGGGTGAAACATTATATTCCCCAATCATAATTAATTTTTGTTTGTCTTGAATCAAGGCAATAGCTTGGAAGGCAATGGCACTACGGATGAGATTCTGACGGGAAAGTTCCTGCGAGACCTTTTTTAATGTCATTCCAGGTATGACATTAAAAATCTGGAGCTCGGTGTCACCACTCATGGGGCGGGAAGCCTGGAAGTAAAGCATACCCAAAATAATCCAGATGAGTGCTAATAAACCCCAGAAGCATGAGATGAGGGTTGTGCGCATATTTATTTAATCAGTCGCTAACTGTTGAATCGCTTTGGTCAACTGATCCAGAAATTGATCATTTTCAGCTTTTGTTCCTATTGTAACACGCATACAATTTTTTAGCCTGAAGTGTGCTCCCAGGTTTCTTACCAGAACACCGTTTTTCATCAAATTTCTAAAAATAGATTCTCCGTTTTGAGAAGCCTGAAACAAAATGAAATTTGCGTCTGAGGGAAAGACTGTAATGAGATTAATTTTCGCTAATTCACCGATTAACCGGATTCGCTCTTCCTTAATAGAATCGATTTGTTTTTGCACTGTATGAAAATTATTGATTAACTCCGTTGCAGCTATTTGTGAAATTGAATTTGAATTATATGGAAGGCGAACTTTATTGATTTCATCCACTAGGATGCTGGGATAAATTCCATAACCGACCCTCAATCCCGCCAGACCGATTTTGGATAAACTTCTTAAAATAACCAGATTGTTGTGGTCTTTCATTTGGCTAAGAAAGGTCTGCCCTGAAAAATCATAATAAGCTTCATCTAGTACCACTATTCCTTCAAAATTTTCTATGAGTTTTTGAATTTCAGTTCGAGAAAAACAGTTTCCTGTTGGGTTGTTGGGGTAGCTTATAAATACAATACGGGCATGACTTGCATTTAGCTTTTCAATAAGGGGCGCTGCTTCAAAATCCCAATTATCGTTAAGAGGAATAGTATGGACGTTCAGTCCCATGCCCTTTGCAGTGATAGCGTACATAGCAAAGGTAGGATCAGGGAAGGCGATGGTGTCACCTTCATTGCAAAAGACCTGCATCAAACTTTGAATCAACTCATCGGATCCGTTTCCAATCACAAGTTGATTTGTGGGTACCCCAATGCGAGTTGAAATCCCTTCTTTTAATGCTTTGCAATCAGGATCGGGATATCGGTTTAAATCCAGTTTTTCAAAACGATCCAAAATTTTTTTTAATAGTTCTGGGGAAGGCGGGTAGGGGTTCTCATTAGCGTGTAGCTTTATGCCTTCTTCTACTGTTTCGACATGGTAGGCTTTAAGGCTTTTAACTTTTTCGCATACGAGTTCCATCAGATTGATTTCGGTCATAACTTTTCAACCTAACAATTCTTTGATGTCATCCGAGGTTGGGATGTAGTGGGAAACCCGTGACTTTTCTGATTGGACAATTGCAAGAATGGATTCCACCGTTTCTTCCACGTCAAAATTTGTGATGACGTAATCGTATTTCTTGTAATTTTTAATTTCTTCTTTACCTGTGTTGACGCGTATTTCAATGCTCTCTTCGGTTTCAGTGCCTCTTTTTCTGAGGCGATTCATCATCTCCTTTATTGAAGGGGGGAGGATGAGGATATAAGCACCATTGAATTTCATGTTGCGCAGAGAATCCACTCCCTGAACATCGAGTTCTAATAAAATATCAAAACCTTCTTGCTGAGGTTTTTCTATGGACTCGAAAGATGTCCCATAATATTCGGTATGTACTTGAGCCCATTCGAGAAAGTCTTCGTTGTCTCTTTTAGTTTCAAATTCTTTTCTTGAGATAAAGAAATAATCGACTCCACCGGTTTCTCCATCACGGATTTTTCTCGTGGTGTGCGATGTAGCGATCCTAAGGTTGGGCATTCTTTGTATCAAACGCTTACATGTAGTTGTCTTTCCTGTTCCAGAAGGGGCAGAAATTATTATGGATAGGCCCTTTTGCGTCATTTACCATTCATCCTGTGCTTGTTATCATTGTAAGATTCGCGAAGCAATGTAGCTTATTCGATATTTTGTACTTGCTCTCGGATTTTCTCAAGCGCACTTTTCATTTCAATGACTCGATTGGAAATTATGACATCGCTGGACTTCGAGCCTGTGGTGTTGACTTCCCGGTTGATTTCCTGGGTTATAAATTCCAGCTTGCGGCCAATGGGTTCTTTTGCGTTGAAAAAATTTCTAAATTGATTCAAATGACTTTTCAAACGGATCATTTCTTCAGTGATATCACTACGATCAGCTAGAACGGCAACCTCTTGGAAGAGTCGTGCTTCATCGAGGCCAATTCCTTCATTCAAAGCCTTTATTCTTTCATTAAGTTTTTCTTGATACTCCTTTATGACTTCTGGATGTCGCGATTCAATTTCCGCCGCGTGACTTTCTATAGCGTCAATACGTTCGGTCAGATCTGTTTGTAGATTTTCGCCTTCTTCTGAACGCATTTTTTGCAAAGAGACCAAGGCTTCTGTTGTGATATTGAGTATCATGTCTTTTTTTGCAGGATCAAGGGCAACGGGCTCAATTTTAATTATATCTCGCAAGCCGACTACAGATTTTAGGTCGATTTCTCCTTGCAGTCCTAATGAATCTCGAATTTGATTCAAGGCTTCGATATATTGAGTCGCAAGTGACAAGTTTGGCTTAACATCCCATTCACCGGATCCTTCGTTCGAGTTTGCAAGGCTGATGGTGAGGTTAATAGAGCCTCTAGCGCAGTGTGATTTAATGAGTTTTTTTAAAGGCTGCTCTAGATCGACATAGGCCTTTGGAAGTCGGGTGTTGATTTCGATAAAACGATTATTGACCGACCGAATTTCTGCCTGGTAAGTGTAATCTCCTTCTTGACATTCGGCCCGGCCGAACCCGGTCATACTGGTGAGCATTAACTCTTACGCCTTTTCGATGGTCAGTTTGTAATGCCCTTGCTCTTCAACGAGAGAGATGACCTTATGCCCATCGTTTTTAATGCTCTTGGGTACATTTTCGCTAGGCTCTCCATCATCCAATAATACTTCCAACACGCTTCCCGAAGCCATCGTTTCCAATTTGATTTTTGTTTTGACGTAATTGAATGGACACTTAACGCCAAGAAGATCGATGCTTGCGGATGTTTTTACCGCCCCAGTAGCCTTATCTTTCGATTCATCACCGCCTACTCTTATCCTAAGAGATTTATCCGATTGCATTTTTTCTTGAACGGCTTTGCACTCTTCAAGCAATAAGCCCGATTCGGAAAGCCACAACTCCGCTGTTTTTTCATCGGATGCTTCTGTATTTTCCTCGAAGGTATCTATAAGTTTTGCGAATTGAGCTGAAACGATCTCCATATCTATTACCAGCGATTGGAATTTTTTCAAGCACTCCCAGTCATCATTGAAGTCCATCCCTTCCGTAACTAGCAACGCACGAGCCGATGCGATAACGCTTCGTCTGGCATGATCTCCTGTCTCTTTGACGTTCTTTTTTTCAAGAGAAAGCTTGCCTTGGAACTGCGCGCGTTCTGCTTCTGAAATCCGGTCGGTGATCATATCGGTCACAGCTCCGGCACATTCGCCTTGTCCTCGGTCTTCGAGACTGAATTTTTGTGTCGAACCATAATCAATGTAAGACTCAGGTGACTGTTCGATATCAGGCAAGGTTTTTAGAGGATCGAGTAATTCACGAAAATGAGCTTTACCCATGCGGTCAAAGTATTCGCCAAAAGATTCTTCGCCTTGTTTGTTATTTTTGTAGTCTTTGATAGAAGTCTTCATTGCTTCTGGTGCATTTTTAGCGGGTATCTTGATAACGGAAGTTCCAAATATAGCTTTGTCTTCCGTAACTCTACCGCCGAGAAGAACTTCGTAATGAGGAGTCAGGATGCCGTTTAACTTTTTAGCGCCGCCATGAAACCCTATAGACGCGATATGATGTTGTCCACAGGAATTCGGGCAACCGCTCGCCTTGATGGTGATATGATCCATGTCTTTGGAAATCTCAAGTTCCTTTTCCATTTCTGTATTTAAACTTTCGACTAACCCACGTGATGCGGTGATACCTAGGTTGCAGGTTTCAGAGCCTGGGCAGCAAGTGATATCACGTATTTCTTCTGTCCCGGCTTTATGAAGATCAATTTTCTTGAGTTCAGAAAATATATTGCCAAAAGCTTCTTCTTTGACCCAGGGGATCATCAGGTTCTGGTTGACAGTAGCTACCAATTTTCCACCCGCGAAACTTTCTGCCATATCCGCTAATCCTCTAGCTTGAGGTATGGTGAAGTCACCGAGAATCAGTTTGATCTGGATATTATGAAACCCATCCTGTTTTTGCGCTTCAATGTTCCGACTTTTCCATAGCTGAAAGTCCCGATCGGAATTGCAGTCGACCGATTGAAATTCAGGGAAAGATAGAGATTCTTCTGCTTCAATTTGAATGGAGGGGTATGTTTTTTTGTTAAGAGCCGCAAACTCTTCATTATAGAGTTCATTGATTTTTTCCATTCCCAACTTGTCTACTACGAATTTAAAGCGAGCTTTATTACGATTTTTCTTGTCGCCATATTTATCAAACACAGCAACCAGCGCTTCGCACATCTGCAAAAGATTGTCGGCTGGAATAAAATCGGTTAAAGGCAAAGCGGAATGAGGGAATGAACCTAGCCCGCCGCCAATCAATGCTTGAAAACCACGAACTTCATTCTGGACCACAGCCTTCAAACCAATGTCGTGAATAGGGGCGAGCCCACAGCCGTTACAACCCCCGAAACTGATTTTGAATTTACGTGGAAGGTTTTGTGTCAATTCTTTACGTAAAAGATATTTGGACACCGCCAAAGCATAGGGGCTGACATCAAAAACTTCGTTGGCGCAGGTTCCCGCTTTATGGCAGGCGGTTACATTTCGGACTGTGTTGCCACAGGCTTCGCGACTGGTGATTCCTGCTTGCGCGAGGTCTTCAAGTCCTTGTGGTACATCGTTAATTTTAACGTAGTGCATTTGAATGTCTTGCCGGGTGGTGATGTGCAAGATACCGTGTGAATATTTTTCGGCAAAGGTTGCCATGCTACGCAATTGTTCACTGGTCATTTTTCCAGCGGGCAATTTGGTGCGAATCATTTGTTCGCCTTCTTGCCTTTGTCCGTAAATTCCTTGTTGCAGGCGGAACCTTTTAAAATCGTCATCGCCGACTTCACCGCGATTGAGACGTTCAACCTCTGCGGCAAAGGTTTCGATTTCGCGTTTGACTTCTTCGGGGATATTTAATGTTTTTGCATCCATCACTTACCTCAATTCTATAGCTATTAGGCCAACACTCTCAAAAGACAAATTACCGAGAGCCAGCTCTGATTCAGTATATTATATCTCCAAATTCAGCACTCCAGAGGACTGGAATATGAAAGGGGGGTAAAAATTAGTGCTATTTTATAATAAAACTGCTCTAAAAAACAGTAGAATAGCCCATTTCGGAGAATTATTCTCCTACCCGTATATGATTACTAATGGAGCTGTACCAGATAACTAAGAAAATGTTATCTAATGTACATGCGTAAGAGTAGATTAAGTAAAGGGAAACAGGATCGGCTGATTGAGCATTCAGTTGCAGGTACAACAGCGAGATGCTCGGCTGGTTTGTTAGGCATTAATTTTAAAACAGCGGCATATTACTACCACCGCTTGCGTATTTTAATTTTTCTTGCAACGGAAAATGAATCCACTAAATCATAACTGAAGCAATTAAAACAACTTGTTAAACAATATATGGGCTAGTTATCTGGTACAGCCCCTTACTAATTGTATGTATTTAAATGGTTGTTAGGTGATTCTGTGACCGCTATCTTACTTCTTCAGATCAACTTTGTCTTTTTTTCGGCAATTTTCCTGTTTTGTTTGTTTAGAAATTTTAATTTTAATATTGTTCTCGTGGGCATCACGTATTTATTGCCTTTGGTTCCTTTTTGGTTGGGCAGTGCCCCGGCAGAACGTATTTTAATTGTTTCCTACTGCAACCTCATATTTGGAATCATTGAGGTGGTTTTTTTCTCGTTGACTGAACGGCCGGAAGATATCAAGTTTAACAAAGCTTATATCCAGCAACTTTTTGGCCACGTTTTACCTATTGTTGTAGCTTTGTTGGGTATGTCGTTTATTTCACGATCAACCTTGATTCTCGTTGGGCCGGTAGAATTGTCGATCATCGTTTTACTTTTCACTGCAGGTTGTTCAATGCGAATTCTGGCGATTGCTCAGCTTGGAGTTTTACGTTTTAAATTTAATATTGCCTTTCGTGAACAACAGACTCTAAAAACCGATCAGTTGCATGGTTATATGCGTCACCCTACCTACACTGCCATGATGCTGGTTGTTCTTGCTTATGCCGTCACTACCCACTCCTGGTATGTAGGAATTGCCGGAATTCTTTCCGCCTGGTTCGGGTTTCAATTCCGTATCCATTTCGAAGAACAAGCTTTAAAAGAGCAGTTTGGAGAAGAGTATGATAATTATCGCGTAAAAACCCCTATGTGGCTTCCGTTTTTAAGCTGATAATGAATTAAGGCTTATTCGCTGAAGTCGAGAGTGGGCAAGTAAAATGCGAGTGCGGTGAATGAGGCGATGTAGCCATAGCTTGCCAGGTAAAACAGGGTGGGGTTGATTTTCATGTCGCCCCATTTTGGGTTGGGAATCAGAATTTTTTTCTGCACCCGAAAATAATTGGTGATACTGACCAGAACAGCAAAGACATAAGGTTTGTAGTGAAACACTACCATCAAGCCTGCCGTGGGAACGGCGGCGCATAGCATAGCAGGGATTTTAAGCCAACTGTTGCGAGTGACATCATCGAGAACGTTTAAGGCGGCTTGATAGCAGACCAGATAATAAAGCCCCGTCAATACCATCCAAAACAAAAACGATACGAAGGCTGTCCCGCCGGGAATATCGTCTAAACCCAAAATCATATAATTAATAACATTTAGTTGTTTTAAATCGATTAAGTACTTTGGTGGTTTGCCATTTCCAACTTTGCGTCTCGTAATATTTCTATAGACGATTTCAGTATTAGCGCAGAAAGGGCAACGCCAACGATCAGATCTGGCCAATGCGAGTGAGTCCATGCGACACCACCAGCGGCAAGCAACACTCCTATATTTGCCAGCACATCGTTACGCGAACATAACCATGCCGAACGCATATTGATGTCTGTGTCTTTGAATCCTAATAATAAAACTGCGCAAATCAGGTTTGCGACAAGAGCCATGCCACCAACTATCCCCATAGTTGTGGCTTCAGGAACTACAGGGTCTAATGCTCTATACATGGCTCCGAAAAGAACACTGATTGCAAACACTCCCATTATGATTCCCTTAATGAATCCTGCACGACTTTGCCATATGGGATGCAATCGAATGACATAAAGTGAAAACCCGTAAATAGCGGCATCTCCCAGCATATCGAGTGCATCAGCCATGAGAGCGCTTGATTGCGCAAACCAGCCATATATGCCTTCTACAAAGAACATCGTTAAATTAATAAAAAGTACCCATATAAGGATTTTGCGTTTACCTTCGTCTACCTGGCTAAATTCTTTTTCAAGACTGGAGCAACAACTACCAATGTTTAGATTTTTTTTTTTGATTTGATTCAAAACAAGCGATACGAGATAAAAGGCTCCAGCAAGTAAGATGATAGTGGGGCCGGGAGGAAGATCGGGTTGATAAGACAATGCCAGACCACCCGTGGTGAAAAGCATTCCTAATAGTGTTGCAAGGAACATCATCAGGCTTAAAGAACGGACGTATTGCCCGGCAATTGCGGCGGGAAGAGTCAAAAGGGCGATGACGAGTATCAAACCAACAATCTGGATCAATATGACAACGGTTAAGGCTACCAGAGAAAGAAACAGCAGATAAAACCGCTCAACAGGGATCCCACGAAGCCGGGCAAACTCTTCATCAAACGATACAGCTATAAATTGTTTGTAAAAAAGAAATACGATTAACAGTATGAGAACGTCAAGTCCAGCTATCCAATATAGATCGTCGGAAGCGATCATCAGGATATTACCGAAGAGAAAACTCATCAGATCTACATTGTATCCCGGTGTTTGTGAGATGAATAAAATCCCCACTGCCATTCCTCCGGCCCACAACGCACCGATAATGGTATCTTCCTGTTGTTGCATACGCAGGCTGACCCAGCCGAGAATGAATGCAAAAACCAAAGCCGACACCAATGCACCCTCAATCGGTGGCCTACCAAGGTAATAGGCAATCCCCATTCCACCCAAGACAGCATGAGCGATACCACCTGCGAGATAGCCGATGCGTTTGACCACGACATAAGAGCCGATGGCCCCGCAGGCCACACTAGCAAGAAGGCCACCTGCCAAGGCATTTTGCATGAAGGGCTGTGAAGAGACGGCTTCCAGAAACGAACTCAATGGTGATCCTCCCCTTCGTGGTGATGATGCACCATATGTACATGGGTGCCGTAGAGATTTTCAATCGTCTCTCCGGTAAGCTCCGAAGTGGGATGACAAATCAGGGTGCGATTGATACAGGCCACCCTGTCGATGTATTGCGATATGAAGCCTATATCGTGAGTCACTACAATGATGGTAATTTTTTCGTTCAACCTTTTTAAAAGATCGAAAATATCTTTCTCAACTTTCATGTCTACATTTGCAGTGGGTTCGTCGAGTATCATTATTTCTGGATTGCAGGTCAGGGCGCGGGCAATCAATGCCCTTTGTAATTGTCCACCTGACAAGGAGCCGATAGAACGTTTTCGTAGGTCTAGAACTTCCACTGCTTCCATTGATTCTGCGGCAAGTTGCTTATCTTCTTTGCTGAAAAATCCCATGCTCGA
>CALJGH010000007.1 GCA_938073925.1 uncultured Nitrospinaceae bacterium | reverse complement strand
ATCTATATTGCCGATTCCTAATTAAACATAAAATAAAAATACTTGATTTGAGGACTCAAAAAGTAAATACGCTTGATCTCGTAACCGATGTGATTGAGGAACTTTGTGAGCCGGCAGAGGTACTCGAGCTTAACAAGTATTTTTATATTGTTGCTTTCACAAACATTACAAATGTTAAAAGTCGACATGGAATCTCTTGGAGCAGAAATATTTATTGTATAAGCAATTATTGCGTAATGGGTTCTGCTTAGGTATGCTTGCTTGCAAATTTAGGTGCCTTTATTAACAGGAAATAATTGTGGAAGCTCTTTTTACATCAATTGAAAGTATTATTCTGGGTCTGCCGCCTTTGCTCCAACTGCTTTTAGGTATATTTGGCATGTTAGGGGTGATCAAGCTTTTTATGTTTATTGTCGATTTGATCGAAGACCGACGTGAAGGAAAAAAATAGAATTTTTCCGTTATAAATCAAACTGCATCAGGTCGCGGGCCAGCAACAACTCTCCCTTATAATTTTTCTGAACTGTATTGCGGATGTTTTCTAAATCACAAGGTGGATAAAAATGGGTGAGGCAAAGTTTTTTGCAATTTGCTTCCATCGCCAGCTTACCTGCAAGAGTAGGACCTAAATGCCCATCCGTTTTTTCGTCATCTGGCCAGGCGCATTCGAGAATCATCAAGTCAACATCTCTGCCTAGTTCAATCATTCCTTCGCAATAATCGGTGTCGCCAGAGACTGCAACGGATTTTCCTTGGTCATTGGTGAAACGGTAGCCTCGACTCATAGCAATATGTTTTACTTTCCCTACCTGAACTTTTAATTTTCCAAAATCACGAATACCTTCATCTATTTCTGAAATGTTCAGCTTATATTCGGTGGGCTTCAACCAATGCTTGAAAGCCAGCATGAGCTTGTCGAAAAAATCCTGAAATCCAGGCCCAGCAATGATTTCGAGATCTTTTTTTCGAGTATCCAGTTGATAGCGTGAGCCAAATAGAAACGGAATGAGATCGCATACATGATCGGGATGGTTGTGCGTGAAAAATATGCGGTCAATGTCGTGGTAGGTGACTTCCAGGTTTAGCAGTTGTCTCAGGTTTCCGTAACCGAAGTCGACGAGAGAGTTCGTGCCATTGTCCTGAATGAGGACACCGGAAGAATTGCGGTGCAAAGATGGCACGGCTGTGCCTGAACCCAGTATTGTGATTTTCACCTGATTTAATCCCGCCAGTGGGTTTATTCTCCGTGGCTTGCCACACGTTTTAAATAAAAATTATTGTCGGATACCTCATCCGCTTGCGGCGGGGTAGTTCATTCAGTAGGCAGATTTTATTGCATCCAGAATAGCTGTTTCCAGACTACCCCAACTGGATTCAGGTTTTTTTGTGACAGAAATGAAGTCTGCCATTAGAAACACCTGGGTCACTCCATCAATCGCAAACAAAGTTTTGGCAACAGGAGAATCTTCTGCGGCCTCGGCGTTGGCATAAGTTTTATGACCCGATTCAATGGAGTTGCAATTGAGGGTGTACTTCATCGCATTTTCGTTGGGGGTGGTTGAGACACTTACTTCGACTGCCATAGGTATTCCTTCCTTTTATTAAGTACGATCTGATTTTCTGAAAATCCCAAATGAACTGGTATAGCCATGCAGGAATGTGGCATTTCCCACAGGCCCTATTTCCCCATTGCAGAAAAACCCACCCAATGGGATCTTACCCAGTTTGTCTTGGAACATGTTGGTATCGTGGTTTGCTTCTCCATATAGATATTTACCTCTACCGAGGCAGGAGAATAGCAATGCACCGCTAGCATTTTCTGCATGGCCTTGAGACAGATATCGTGTGAGCATTACATCGAGGTCTTCTGATGACATTTTTTTATCACGCAGATGGAACTGTACAAGCTGACCGGTTCTTAGCAAAGCACCAATAGCCAGAGACTGACTTTCCCGGTCGACACCCATCAGGTTGCGAATTAGAAAGTCACCTTGTTTCGGATCGTCTTTCATCGCGTCCATTTCGATTCCCAAGAATAGAGAAGTTTGTAAAAGTTTTTTATCAGCATCGGAAAGGGTTTCATTGAGATCTTGTAAAACCTCAAGAGTGGGCTTGCCATCGAGTTCTTTCAGTAAAGTGTCCTGACATGCGGTGATTTTCATAGGTTGACCGATGGGGCGGCAACCCTGGGCTACGATGGTATCGACTTCTATGTCGCCACTCAAAGCAATGCCGATCAATCCGTTGCTGTAAATTTTGTCTCCCAGGTAAAGCGCGTTACCGCCGGGGCCTTGAGCACCGCTTGCGAGACCGCCTACCTTTTTACTGTTTGGATAGGCGAAGTCGACACCAGCAAGAAACTCGTCGCCACGAAAAGAAAAAGGATCGGCAAGAAAAATGAAATGCGGTTGGTCTTCAATTTTCACGTCTAACCATTCTCGCCAAACCGATGGAGCAGTATCTTGATCGGGTAATTCTTTAGTCTCTGAATAAATCGGCTGAATTTTTACACCGGGCAAACTTGCACAAGTGATGCTGAATGCGGCCTGTTGTTCAACTTCCTCTCCGTTCCCAATAATTCCTCCGCCAGAACAACCAAACAATAATCCGGGTTTGAGGTAGCGGTTTACCAGATCGGGAATCTTGTCATAAAAATCTTTATATTGCGGTGCAACGAAGACAACGGTCAAGTCTGCTTGATCTTTTCCTAGTTGCCTAATGATTTCTTCAGCTGCTTCTTGCACAGCAGCATCGATATCGGTTTGTTTTGAGAGGGCAGAAACCCATTTCATATCTAACTCCTAAATGTTTTTTGATGAACCAGATATTAGATGCTAAATCGTCTATTCGGATTTAGCACCTAAAAATTCCAAGGTAGCTTCGGCTGCCTGATTTCCACTATGAATACAATCTGGAATGCCAATCCCACGATAAGAGCTACCTACAAGAAAAAGTCCTGGAAATTTTTTTAAATTTTCCATTATAGAATCAATTATCTCAGAATGATTCACATGGTATTGCACATTTGCTTTATGATTTTTAAATACTCTACAGAAAACGGGAGTTTCTTTGATACCCATTATTTCTTTTAGGTCGTTTCTTACTAATGTTTGTATTGTTTCAACATCTTTTTCGGCAATTTCCTCGTGAAGAGCTCCACCTAAATAACAGCGTAGCATCACATACCCGTCAGGTGCACGATGAGGATATTTTGAAGAAGTCCAAGTGCAGGCCAAAATACTTTTTCCTTCAGCTTTAGGTACCACAAACCCAAATCCATCTAGAGGGTGAGAGAAGCCTTCTTTTTTATATCCAAGCGTCACGGTTGCTGTGGATACATAGTGGATACGTTCGAATAACTCAGCCAACTCCGGGGCAATTGGTTTTATGATTTTTTTAGTTATGCTTCCAGGGGTCGCAATAATAACAGCATCCGCGTGGCATTCAGATCCGTTTGCAAGGCTTATATGCCAGCCATGATTTTGCTTTTCGAGGGCCGCAACTTTAGCTGCTGATTTAAATTGGACGTCGGGTGATTTTTTGATAATAGCATCAACTATTTCGCCAAGACCTTCTTTTAATGTCATAAATAACGAATAGGAAGTGGTAGGTCGTTTTCCTGTGTTCATCGTTACATCAGTATTGGCAGATACCAGCAGGGCTTTTTTGCGAGCCAGCATACCAATAATGAGTGATCTATACTTGCGCTCGGTTTCAACAAACATGGGAAAGGTACTACCAATGCTCATCTTTTCTGGGTCGCTGGCATAAATTCCAGCGAGCATTGGTTCTGCCATTTTATTGAGAGCTTCTTCTCCCATTCTGCGGCGAACGAATGCGGCTAGACTTTCATCGGAATCTCCAACTTTTCTTGGGATAAACAGATCTAAGGCCATACGAATTTTTCCAGAGAGACTGAACAATGACGTCAGAGCGAAGGGTAAAAACTTAGTTGGGATCATCAGACTCAATCCATCGGGCATGGTCACCAGTTTACCATTGGTATAAACAAAAGTACTGGGTGTTCCAGGATTGGTTCCTATGAGTCTATCCTCTAATCCCAGTTGTTTGCATAATTGTATAGTGGCAGGTTTTTGGGAAATGAATGAGTCGGGCCCTCGTTCTATGATAAATCCGTCCGATTTTTCTGTAAAAATTTTGCCACCAAACCGTTCGCTTCCTTCCAGCAAAATACATTCCAGATCGGCGCCTTCAGATATTTTCCGTTGAATCCGATATGCGGCTGCCAATCCAGCTATGCCACCGCCAATGATAATGATTTTTTTCATATTTATATTATGTCAGATTTCTAGAAGCTATTGTCCAGAAATTTGTTTTTAACAGATCAGTTGCTCGGGCAGTAGGGTCTGTTCTTATTTTGGTTTCTTCTTTGCCCATCATAATGAACAGTCCGCTCAAAGCTTCATCGGTGACGTATTGATTGAGGTCAAGGGGCTTGGATTGCATAAAAGGCAGGCCGACAATGAGAAGCGCGAAATTTAAGTTGATGATAAAAGCTAGAAAAATAAGGAAGATATTATGCGTTGTCCAAAGTGGCATCAGACCGATAATTCCGCCAAAGGCTAACCCAAGAATTAACTGACAGGTTTTATGTCTGAGTTCAGTGCTTTAAAAATTTTCAGTACCTAGCGAATCATAATATCCTCTTAATTGGGATTTAAAATATTATACTCTTGTAGGATTAAAAACTCGAATGATATTGAGAGGAAGGTGCTACCAAGAAATAAAATTTTTATTCAATCTTCATTGTAAATATATTTAGCACTCTCGATTTCCGGAAATTCTGCTTTCAGATTTTCCAGCAGCAGAGTCAGGGCAATGGATTGGGCGTCTTCCATTTCGTGTCGTTCTCCAATAACGCAAATCCCCAGGCTGTTCTCATCGAAATCAGGAGAATAGGCGCCCACTTTGGAGGAATGTCTTCCCATAAAAATTTGCCCATGAGGATCAATTACGAAATGAAAACCAATTTCGCCATTGTTGGCCTGTTTAATATCCTCATAGGTTAGAGAAGAGTTCCCTGTAAAAGATACGATTGCGAATTGGGTGGAGTCTCTTTTTTCCATCTGAGAAAAAAATTAGAGGAACTAATTTAAATACAAGTATGAGGAAATATTCAGTTTATTCCTCGTCCTACTCCCGTTGAAACCCCGGTAGCACCATCAAGAACATTGATGTGATTTCTGCCGATGGTTGAATCGTGTGCATCGCCAAGAAACTCCATAGAAAATCCGGTACCGCTGGATTCGATAAAGATGACCCCCCAGAAGTCCAATTGCGAGAGGTTGTTGAATTTGCGCACGTTATTAACAACCACAGAGTTGCTTGGATTTTCGTTGAGTCCCACGGCTCTTACATTACCAAATTGAGCTGAGTCCTCCGTGAAAATTAAATGTGTTTTGGAATCGGCAATACTCGAGTTAATGGTTGAATGAGAAACGTTGGCCACAAAAACTCGATGGGTTTCACCTGCGTCAACAGTGAATATTGCTGCCCGGCCTGCTGCATTGTTCACGAGTGTTGTCATGCCAATCACTTCCAGGCCCACACCAATTTGAGTTTGGGCTGTGTCTAAGGAGGGGTGGCTAACCGATATGAAGGTGTAGCTGTCATTTGGAACTGCCTGCGCATAAGCTGATATAACCACCCGTGATTTCAAATTGGTTTCAGGGACACTGAGCACTTGGCCTATTACTAGGTTTGGAGACAAAAATAAGAAAAATATAAGTCCGGTAATGCCTCTAAAATAAAGTTTTTCTGTGTTAGATATTTGATGGTTCATGGTTTAATTTACGCCGCTTACTGGAACAGAGCTGTCCATACTGGTTATGGCTGAACTATCATGCATATCACCTATGAACTCCATGGCAAACCCGGTTGTATTAGATTCAATAACAATCGCTCCCCAATAATTCAGCATGGTGACATCTTTAAAGCCCCTGAGCTCAAGATTAGACTCTAGAAAGGTGATTGCTGGGTTAATACTAATTTCTGGGTTACTGGCGATAGGATCGATTCTTATATGACCATGTTTATAATTTGTGGTTCCAATTATAAAAGATGCTGTTGGAATGGTAGTGGAGTTTATAACCGAATGATTGGTACGGGCGATAAATATTCTTTGGGTTGTTCCCGCCGAAATTGTAAATGTAACTGCTGTTCCAAATGCCGTCTGGTCAGTTTGTATTGCATTGACGACCAACCCGATTTGAGAAGCTAAACCGGATAAGGAAGAATGAGATACTGCAATAAAAGAATAGCTCGTCGAATCCGACTGCCAATAGCTAGAAATTACCCGGCTTTTGTTCTCTATTGCCCATGCCAAGTTAAAA
>CALJGH010000006.1 GCA_938073925.1 uncultured Nitrospinaceae bacterium | reverse complement strand
TTAATGATTGAGAATGAAATTATCGGAGTCTTGAATATCAACGATAACGAGAAAGGGTTTTTTAACCTTGGGGGTCTGGGTTTTTCCCTGAACGTTTCCGAGTTTATTGCAATTTCTATAAGTAATGCATTGCTTTTTGAAATAGTTGAAAAACTTTCTGTCACCGATGGCTTGACGGGCTTCGACAATCACCAGCAGATGCAATAGATTCTGAAAAATGAAGTGTTTCGTTGCCAACGTTATGCCTCTTCTCTGTCTTTAATTATGATGGATATTTACCATTTTAAAAATGTCAATGACACCTAAGGCCATCAGAAGGGGGATAAAATTCTTCTGGATTTTGCATCGACCATGAAAACGTTTTGCTGCTCCAATGATGTTGCGGCAAGATACGGCGGTGAGGAGTTTGTCTTGGTGCTGCCTGAAACAAAGGTTAAGGGGGCTGTTTATATTACTGAGCGAATCCGGGAAGAAATGGCTAGTCAGACTTTTCAGCACAAAGGTGAACAAACTGTCAAAGCATTCATAACCCAAGATGCTTAATTCCATCCACGCTTATCTGTTTCCGCGATATTTGTCCCCTGCTTTCGCGCCCCGAATTGAGGTGTGTTTGTAGTTATGTCTGTTTTAGAAATTCTCGATAGATGATTGGCGTCAATTTATACTACGGTTTGGGTAGGTGTAATTCAGAATCTATTTTCTTTCGGAAGAGGATTTTTGACGTTTTGTTATATTTGGTGCTGGTTTATAAATAGCTGTTTTATTTGACAATTTTTCTTCTCTGGATATAATATTCCGTGACTATGAAGATAAAAATTGAATCAGACAGCTTCAATATTGTAGGTGAAAGTCAGCCTATCCGTGAAGTTTTTGACGTTGTAGAGCGTGCTGCAGGATCACAGAGCACGGTTATGATCTATGGCGAAAGCGGTACCGGAAAAGAACTCATTGCCCGTGCTTTACATTTGAACAGTCCGCGTGCTGCCAAACCTTTCATCGCTGTCAATTGCGGTGCTATTCCCCATGAACTTTTAGAGAGTGAGCTGTTTGGCTACGAAAAGGGCGCGTTTACAGGTGCGGTTAGCACTCGGGTCGGACGGATGGAGCTGGCAAATCAAGGAACTATCTTCCTCGACGAAATCGGTGATATGCCCACGGCTTTGCAGGTAAAACTGTTGCGGGTTCTTGCTGAAAGAGAGATTGATCGTCTGGGCAGTACCAAGCCGACACCCATTGATGTCCGGGTCATCACCGCTACGCATCGAAACCTGGAAGAATTGATCAAAGAGGGTAATTTTCGTGAAGACCTTTTTTATCGGCTAAATATTATTCCTATTAACCTTCCCCCTTTGCGTGAGAGAAAAACGGATATTCCTCTTTTAGCGAATCACTTTTTAAAACAATTGAATGGATCCGCAGGCGGGAAGAATATCAGCGATGAGGCGATGGGGTATTTGGTAAACTATTCCTGGCCGGGCAACATCCGAGAATTGGCAAATTTTATAGAACGCATGTTGGTGTTGAGCATTGGAAGTACTATCACGCCGCGCGACCTACCGGATAAAGTTCTTGGCGATGTTCCAAAAGATAAATGGCAGCCATTAGACGTAGAAGAAGAAGGCAACCCTGCGCAGATGTTGCAACAGTCTTTAAGGCAGTCTTTTCATGTTGGTATTCCAGAAGAAGGTATCAACCTTAAAAAAATGGTTGAAGGTTTCGAAAAAGAGTTGTTACTCGAAGCACTAGAAAAAACCGGTTGGGTTAAAAACAAAGCCGCAAATTTACTCGGACTCAACCGCACCACCCTCGTAGAAAAACTCAAAAAAATGAAAATCACCAACTCTCCCGGGTAGGCCCGGCAACTCAATAGGTCTACTCCCTTATTGCGATACAAATACTCTCAAGCTTCTAGACAAAATTTTCTTAAGAAGACGAACCTATAGTTAAAGGCTTGATAGTGTTAATTGCTTTATAAGCTTTGACCAATTGGCTCCACCCCGAGTGGGCTAGCCTTCGATGCGTGCGTTGGCGAGCTCTTGACCTACTTTGGTGAGATCTTTTACGAATTTTTGGAACGCCTGATCGGTATCTTTATGCTGGGTTTGCTGGCGAATACTTTCTCCATCGGCATCAATAATAAGGTCGAGAACATTGATCCCCGGGGTCACATGATGTTTTCTTATTTCTACTCTGATTTCATTGATTTCCATGGATCTTTCTCCGGACAAAACAGTTATTGACGACAAGCAAAATAGGTCTACTTGTGGTAGCAAAAATTAGGAAATAAATTAATAGCATTTCGAGGGAATGGGGTCAAGACCCTTTATACTTGTATAAAGGTATATACGTAACTAAAGAGATTTTAAATGCGTTCAAAGAGCTCCGACCACTTATAAAATCAATGTTGTATAGCTTCAGTAGCTAGATTGAAAAATCGATGATACCCGCTCGGCATTGCTCGTTCTGGATTTGGGATGCCAGGGCTCGGATGGATTTTTTAAATCTCAATAAGCTTTGTTGCAGGCGGGTCACTTCTAAAGCAAGAACGGTGTTGGCCAGGAGTGAGCTGATCTCTGAGCGAAGCTGAGTAGAAAGTGCACTAGCAGCGGTATCGGTTCCTGCCTAGTTTAGCCTTCTGTCAGATGAAATTCGTTCCAGTGAATTTTGCAGTCCAGATCGGTTCAGGTTAATCGTGTTCAGTAAACGGCTGAATGTTCCACCACCTATTGGATCGACCATTGTCTTCGTCCAAATCGAAATATTATTGATAACCAATCTACTGACCTTAGAGCTAAAAGGTCAACCTGCATAAGTTTAAATTAGCGAAAGCTTTTGGAATAGCGCTTATTTTTTTGAGCGATTTTCAGCTTTGTTGGGAGAGAATTTAAATTATTTTTTTAAGAATTTAGAAGAAATGACGACTATTTAGATAGCTAAAAAAACTGTTTATCGGCACATCCGTATTTATAACAGAGTAGAATTAATGCTAGGGGCGAATATAAAATTAAGCAATAAGGGGAAGTATGAAGAGTTTGAAGCAAATAATAATAATTTTGGCAATTGTCGGTGTTCTGGGATTTTTTTTCTATTTAGATTTCAGCCAATACCTGTCCCTTGAATATATTAAAGAGCAACAAACCAATTTCTTAGAATTTTATAAAGAAAATACTTTGTTGGCGATGGGTGCATTTACCGGAGTTTATATTGTTTCGACTGCTC
>CALJGH010000005.1 GCA_938073925.1 uncultured Nitrospinaceae bacterium | reverse complement strand
TTTTAAATGACTCCTGGAAACTGGGTTTTTCATGGAGGGTTTCGGAACGGGCGTTGATAAGCTTGTTGCCCATTTGCGCGTCTTTGGACCAGGAAGGGATCAGTCCCCACTGCATCCCTTTCAATTGCAACCCCTCTGGTGATTTTGTGACCACAGCAGATATTTGACTTGGGGCGATATTAAAACTGGGGAAGTATTTAAGACTCATTCTAACAGGTTTAAAATGGGACTCGATAGTTTTCATAGATTTTGTAAGCGTATATCTTCCACACATTTTAAAGCGGCCCCAGGTTAAAGCATTAAAAGAACCCATGTTTAGTGTAGTATATTAAAAGAAAAACCTAATTTCCAATTCAAAAAACTAAAAAAACCAAATATATGAAAATGATTAAAAAAGTTCACTCTGGAATATTTCGTGATGGTGGAGCAGGTGCTTATGCAAAACGCCGATATCGCGATAGAAGAAATAGGTTAATGGAAAAGGTAAACTCGTTGATGGTAATTACGGGTGTTCCTTATGGACCAGGGGGGAAAACGGTTTGGGCCTACGCTCATAGCCCGACCTATCAGGAACCGTCAATAATGTATTTGACCGGCATCAATCAGAATAATGTTGTTTTGTTGCTGGACCCTAAATCCAAAGTTTCAACTGAAATTCTTTTTTTAGGGCGAAAAGATCGAATCATGGAGTTCTGGGAAGGAGTGCGGTTTGGAGTTGGAGATAAAGAAAGTTTGAAAGAGGTTCAATCTGTCACGGGTATAAAAGATGTGCGTGATATTGAAGAACTAAAAGATGTTATTGAGGAACGATTTTTAAAAAATAAAAAAAGGTCGCTGGCAACATTCTGGTATGAGGGGCTACGAAAAGAAAAAAAAATTAGTATTACTACCGATCACAATTATGATTTTAAACAAAAACTGGCAGGCTGGTTGCGGCAATGGAAAGCACCGAAAGATGCCTTGAAAAATATAATGCCAAGTCATTTCCAACTGCGCCTACCTCTGGATAAATACGATATTGCAAATGCCAGGAAAGCCCAGGAAATTACGGGCGAAGGATTCAAGGCGATGTTGAAAAGCTTTGGTAATTTTAAAAACGAATGTCAGGCCCAGGGTTTTGTTGAAGGCCGAATGCTAATGAATTCTCCTTATGGTCTCAGTTACCCGAGCATTGTGGCTTCTGGGAGCAATGCAACCACCCTCCATTATATGAAAAATGATGACCCTATTTCAAAAGGTGAAATGATGCTGATGGACTTTGGTGTCCGCTGGATGACCATGCACGCGGATATCACGAGAAGCTTTCCCGTTTCAGGTAAGTTTAATCCGATGCAGAAAATGCTTTATGAAATTGTGTTGAAGGGGCAACGGGAGGTGGAAAAAGTTGCGCGAGCTGGGGTAACGATAGATGAACTGAATAATGTATGTTGGGCTGTTATTAACGATGGGCTAGAAAAGAAGTTCGTTGCGGCGGGGGGCAAGTATGAATTGCGTTATAAGGACAGGCCGCATGGGGTCAGCCATTTGATGGGGGAACAGGAACATGATGGCGACCCGTTTCGAAACTATTTAAAGCAGCCTATGATGCCAGGTTGGATGATTAGTAATGAGCCTGGACTATACGGAGAGTTTAAAATTCGTTTAGACGGAAAAACTTATGATGAGACGATCGGAATTCGAATCGAAGATAATTTAGTAATGACTCAAAAGGGTTGTATGAACCTTTCGAATATTATTCCAAAAAGTGTGAGAGCAATTGAAAAACTGATGAAGGGGTGACTAGAGTTCTTTTATGGCGCTAAGAACTTCTTCTATATGGTTTTTTACTTTAACTTTTACGAAAATTTTTCGAACAGTTCCGGTTTTGTCGATTATAAAAGTGGATCGCACAATTCCCATGAAAGTTTTCCCATAAAGCTTTTTTTCCTGCCAGACACCGTATTTCTGCACAACCTTTTTATCGACATCCGCAAGTAGTGTGAAGGGCAGGTCATGTTTCTCAATAAACTTTTGGTGCCTTTCCTGCGAATCGATGCTGACACCCAGTATGACGGTGCTTTTGAAATTCTTCTGTTGGTCTCTGAAATCGCAAGCCTGGGTAGTGCATCCTGGTGTCATGTCTTTCGGGTAAAAATAAAGGGCAATGTTTTTTTTACCCTTAAAAGAACTGAGTTTGACCTTTTTCCCGTCTTGATCCAGGGCGGTAAAGTCGGGAGCCTTGTTTCCTTCTTTTATTTCTTTGGTTGCCATAAAATTTATTAACTCGGCAGTTTTGCCAGAAGTTCTTCAATATTTTTTTTAAGAGTGTTTAGGGTTTCCAGTAGCTGTTCTTTTTTCCTTCGGTCCCCACTTCTATTGAAGACCATTCGTGCATCACCTAACAAGCCGAGAATTTGACTGTGAAGACTACCTGTAGGGGTTTTTCCCTCACTGCATAAACTTTCAAAGGTGGAGATAAGCCGTTGGAGTTTGCCGTCAATTTGGAGCCCTAAAAGGGATTCCGATCTGAGAGATTGGGTTTGTTCCAGATAGCCCCAAATTCCGCCTTTATCCTGGATAGTGCCTTGACTGCCTTGTAGCTCCTTCAATCCATCCCTACAGATATCTGCTGCCAAGGCGGTATTCCCCGAGGTCAGGATCAATGTATAAAGTGCCAAAACAAGAAGATTTTTTAAGCCTTTTGATATTGAACTACGCATATACCTCCGCCGATGTGAGGGTGTCTAAAAATGAAAACGTATTTATTAAACTAGACGGAAAGGGTAAAGTCAAACAAACTTTTTGTAGTGGGGTTTACTGGTTTTCCTGTTGTATTCGAGGGAAGTGAAAGGCGCTCGAACAGAGCGCAAACACGCTCAATTCATTAAATTCTGAAAACCTTCAAGTCCCCGTAATCTTTCAAATACAGGATCGGATACAATCAGTTGCTTTGCATTAGGGTTTAGTTTGAGGACGAAGTCAAGGTTCTTCAGCCCGTCACCGAGATCACCCTTCATAACGTAGGCCCGGGCAAGAAGCAGGCGATGTGAGAGAATATTTTCGTGATTAGGATGAATTACGAGTATTCTCTCAAGAATAGAAATCGCCCGGTTGTATTTTTTGTTTTGATAATTGGCAGTTGCCATATTTAGAAGAGCAGTAAGATTTGAGGGGTCCATCCGCAGTACCAGAGAGTAAATTCCTAATGCCCTCTGATGCATTCCAAAGTGCGCAAATATTTCGCCTTTTCGATTCAAAGAGTTTGCTGGATTAATGAACAATTCGTTCGGGTTTAACGGCAATTTGTCAATTGGTGTACTGAGGTCAGGGAATTCTTTTAAGGTGGTTTTGGCGATGCCCTGAGGGTCTCCCAGTTCTTTAGCTTTATCATATCGCTCTTTGGCGGCTTTCATCTTGCCTTGGAGAACAGCTATGTCTCCCCACTCTTGATAGCTTCTGCTTTTTAGCAGGTCTTTTT
>CALJGH010000004.1 GCA_938073925.1 uncultured Nitrospinaceae bacterium | reverse complement strand
CCGGTTTTTCCTGGAAAAATGTAATATAGGCATAATATCCGCCTCCACCCAGTAGTAGCAAACCAACAATAATGCCAATGATCATTACCATTGGATTTTTTTTACCCTTAGCCTCAGCGGCCTCCAGATCTTCTAGTATCTCATCTTCTTCAGCCATAAACCTTTCTCCCGCCCTGTTTCCACCAATGAAAAACTACATATTAAAAATCAGTGACTTAATTTGTCTTTTTCATTATCCATAAGCAATCTATATGCCAAATTCATCTTCTTGCGAAAAAACTCGTTAACCACAAATATCTAAAAGCTTTTCGGTATATCCGTCTAAGCTTTTAACGAGCAATTTAATGGAAATATTCTTCCCTATGGTCATTATTTTGACGAAAAGTCAGTATAATTCCCCTCTTCCACCGTAACGAAATCTGTATCCTATTTTCAAATAAATTGATGCATTTTGTTGCAAAAATTCAGAGAGATTGCTTTTAAACCAAGCACCCCTAGATACCTTATCGGCTAACCATTCTACCTTATTGAGAAAAATATTCCACTTAACTTATTGTTTTTTAGTAAATTACATATGTATTCAAGGGTTTTTTCGTGAAACCTTTAACTTGGTACAAGAATTGAAATATACTCCGAGGTAAAAGGCCATTGGCCTGGTTAAAGTTTCTAATATGTACTTATTTTACTTGGAGCATGGGTTTTATGAAAATCAAGATTCCAAACCACAGGCCTAAAAAATCTTGGGCAATAATGGCTTTAATATTCCTCGTTATATTTCCTTCAATGGCACTGGCCGAAGAAGCAGCTGTTTTAAGCTCAGGTGATACAGCCTGGATGCTGACAGCCACAGCCTTGGTTCTATTCATGACCATACCCGGTCTTTCACTATTTTACGGGGGCATGGTGCGCAGCAAAAACATATTATCTGTGCTCATGCAGTGCTTCGCCATCACCTCACTCATGACTCTATTATGGGTTCTATACGCATACAGCATCGCATTTGGCGGTGACGGCCCCTTCTGGGGAGGGTTGAGCAAAATGTTTCTCGCTGGCGTGGGTGTTGATACACTTAGTGGCACCATCCCGGAAACCGTGTTTATGACCTTCCAAATGACCTTCGCCATTATCACTCCTGCCTTGATGGTTGGAGCCTTTGCCGAGCGCATGAAGTTCTCGGCGATGCTGATCTTCATGACAATATGGATGACTCTCGTTTACGCTCCGATTTGTCATTGGGTCTGGGGCGGCGGCGGCTGGCTCGGCAATAAAGGAATTCTCGATTTTGCTGGCGGTACAGTTGTACATATCAATGCTGGCATTGCAGGTTTGGTCGCGGCTATCGTTTTAGGTAAACGTAAGGGTTATCCTACTACCGCCATGCCTCCACACAACCTCGGTTACACGCTGATGGGAGCTTCCATGCTCTGGGTCGGGTGGTTTGGGTTCAATGCCGGCAGTGAACTGGCAGCCGATGGAGTCGCAGGAATGGCCATGGCCGTGACACAGATTGCCACAGCTGCTGCGGCTTTGAGTTGGATGTTCATCGAATGGGCAAAACATGGCAAGCCAAGTGTGTTGGGAATTGCCTCCGGTGCAGTGGCAGGTCTCGTCGCCATCACCCCTGCCTCAGGAGCGGTTGGCCCCATGGGAGCTATTGCAATTGGCCTTGCATCAGGCGCGGGGTGTTTCATCACATCCACAACACTCAAACGTGCCATGGGTTATGACGACTCCTTGGATGTTTTCGGAATCCACGCAGTTGGTGGAATCATCGGTGCCATTTTAACCGGGGTGTTTTGCGCAGAGTTTCTTGGTGGTGCCGGTTTCGGCGGGGATATCACCAGCATCAGCGCTCAGATTAAGGTACAAGCTGTCGGCGTTGGCGCAACCATTGTCTATACAGGGATCGTCAGCTTTATTATCCTGAAAGTCCTCGATGGAATTATGGGTCTCAGAGTCACCGATGATGAGGAAAGCGAAGGTCTGGATCTCTCGCAACACGGTGAACGAGGGTATATTATCTGATTAATAAGCAAGCAATTGGTTGATTAAAAAAATAAGCTATTGATTTGAATGTAATTATAAGTAAAATGTTCACCATTTATTATTAGTCAAATGAGCTTTTTGATTTAAAAGGCTTTTAATCCTTTGGAGGAGGTCCCCTATGTGGAAAATGAGAAGATTTTTGATTGATGGGGTTATTACCATTTCCCTAATGTTTGGACTCGTAAGCACAGCTTATGCAGATTCAGCTTTAGAGTTGATAAAAGATATTGAGGTGCATGGCTTTTCATCTTCATCCTATTCTCAAAACTTTGCAAATCCTACAGGAACAAGACAAAACGCCCTGCGCGTTTATGACTTTGACGCAAACACTTTCAAGTTTGACGTTGCGGAACTTGTTCTTAAAAAAGATGCCGCCGAAATAGGTGATGTCGGATTCCGTACGGACTTGACCTACGGTTTCAGCGGGCCCCAAGCAAATAAAGTCGGTGGGCCTAATGTAACTTTGAGTGACGGCACAACCGCTGATGTCAGCGATGATGATTTTGATTTGCAGATTGCATACGTTCAATACAACGCTCCCATTGGCAATGGATTGTTGATTGATGTAGGGAAATTCGGCACAAATATCGGATCAGAAGTCATGGACGGGTACGATGGGTTCAATTATACGTTTTCCAGATCTTTCCTATTCTTTCTGGGGCCATTCACTCATAACGGAGTACGCGTGCAATATCAATTGAGTGATACCGTGGGTCTTTTAGGCATACTATCTAACGGTCACGATACCACAACAGATACGAACGATTCAAAGGGGTTTGGAGGACAAATCTCATGGGCGGTAAGTGATTCGGCAGTTGTTTATTTGAATTATTTTGGCTCCGCTGAACCACAAACCGGCGTACCCAATAATGCAGACGAACTCAGAAACTTTTTCGACACGGTCATTGAGATCAGCCTCAGCAACAAACTGTTATTGAATTTGAATGCGGTCTACGGCTCGGAAGATGATGCCACGGGACCCAACACTGGGGATCACACTTGGTGGGGATTTTCTGGAATAGCTCGTTATGATGTCAATAACTGGTTCTCTCTAAATTATCGTGCTCAGATATTTCATGATCAAGATGGAGCTCGTTCAGGATCAAGACAGAAGTTATGGGCTATGTCTCTTACACCCGAAGTTAGAATCAATAGCAACATGGTTGTTCGGGCGGAGTATCGGCATGATGAATCAGATCACTATGTATTTTCAAACAGAGATGGAGCTGGAACGGCATCGACTCAAGATACCCTTGCGCTTAACGCCTTGTTCTATTTTTAGTAAAAACTTATCTTTATCTCTCCGGAGCAACCTGCTCCGGAGAGTCTTCACTACACACAATCAAAATCCATGGCCTTGTTAATATTACTTTAGCAATGGGCCTATCCAATTATCTCCACTATTCCATCTTTAATAATATTGCGCCAGGTGTTAGAAACGAAAGGTGAGCATGGACCCTAGGTAAGTCGTATCAAAACCATGGGAAGTTTGTTTGAGAAATTTACCCGCACGAAAAAAAACAAATGTTCCTTTTAGATCAAGGTGTCGATTGAAACTGTATTTAACTTCCAACTCGGGTTGTGTGCCGACATAACGCGCTTGGCTAGATTGACCGCTACGCAATACTCCGTTGCCAATCGAGTAAACACCGTCATTCAAACTATCACGCCAAATAAACAAAGTGCTTGCGGTGAGAGACCAATGCTCATCCAGAATCAAATTTATTCTAGGGTGTAAATCACGTTGATTGATAAGTCCACTGGCCGCAAGCTGACTGATGTGTTTTCCTTTTGGGAAAAACGGATTGAATGAGTTTAAATCGGCATCATTAGGGTCATCATCTCCTGAATACACATCCGCACGCAGACTAAAACGGACCTTGGCCGAGCCGCCAAGTGGAATGCTGTAACCGGTATCTGATGCAAGGGCATAGGCATAAATATCACCGTGACCAAACTTGCCAAACTGATATAAGAATTCAAAATTATAATCTAGGTTTTTCTTCTTGCACCAAATTCGAGTTCCAAAACTATGGCGCGTTTCTTCTGCCTGCCCCTGATCGTAAGTGGCACTGCGGCTGTGTAATCCAAGATAATAAAGATCGGCATTAAAAGAAAAGGGCAAATTTTGACGTACCCCATAAAGCCCCCAAACCGTCTTTGCCGGTCCTGAGTCGTTGTCTAAGATATCAGGATTGAGAGTTACAGGGCGAGCCCCAAAGGCACGCACATCCCATTCACCTTTGCGGTATATACCGGTTACGGCATCTTGGCTTAGACGTATATTGGGCCGTTCACGATAATTGAAAAAACGTCTACTCCCAAAAACAATTTCCTGTCGTCCTAAACGAAGGGTCAGGGACTGCTCGGATTTATTCAACAACTCAAAATCAACGAATCCCTGGTTCACGGCAAACGAGTCTTTATCCACACCTCGCGGCCCTCCGTTTCTCCCTGTTTCGACACCGCTCATAAACTGAACAAAAAAACGAGTACGCTCTCCCGCATGAAAGTCTCCATGAAGCAAATAGCGTTGCAGGTAATATCCACTGTTGTCCTGAAAACCTTTGCCCCAGTTATTATTATCAATGAACTCATAATGCTGGCGGGTTTCTCCACCCAACGTCAAATAGAGGGATTCCGATTTATTGAGTGCGATGTATTTTACGGAATCAAAAAAATTGACCCTCTGTTTGGGATCACGCAGAAATTGGTAGTTTTCTTCGTATCTTAACGAATGGAATGAAGGGCGTTCGTCGTTAGCCAAAACAGACAATGGAGGACAAGTCATTATTAGCAATAACACCAAAATCTTTGCAAACCTATGATGTAATATCAGGAGCATTTTTTGTTCAAAATTTTTTAAAATCAATAAAGAAAGTTTTGTTGGTCGGATCGATTGAAACTTGATACTTCTCAGTAGAGATGTCCCTTTTCGAATAAAATTAAAAGGTTATTTCCTATAGAGCAAGACATTCTCTCCTTCCCTGCTATAGAGTTTGTTCAAATATTTCATGTGGAGTTGTGCTAATGTTTTTTTAGTGTTTTTCTAAGTTCCTGATTTTCTACAAACAATATCGATGCTTCCTCCGCACAGGGCTCTCTTTATACCAGAATCCCATCCCTAAATTTCAGTTTATATCGCCTTATATAACCGCTAAAATAAGAACATAACTTTAAAT
>CALJGH010000003.1 GCA_938073925.1 uncultured Nitrospinaceae bacterium | reverse complement strand
TAGTAATGCTATCTTATAATGCCTCGGGGTTATTTTTATTTATAATTCCATCTCATGATTGAAAATTATTATTCTTTTTATTTAATTTACTATCAAAAACCTGGTTCAATTCTCCACAAAATGTAATTTAAGAGTTAAGACTATTTTTATCAGCGTTATTTGTTCAGAAATTTATTTTGATGAAGACTTGAAGGTAAAGGAGTGAACGTGGGAATCTAAGTTGGAGTCCAAAGTGCAAAGTTATGGGAGTGTTAAGTGCAAAGTCTGTAACTGTGGAAACCATGTGTAAAAATCAAACTCAAAGAATTATTAGATTGATTACTACTTCAACGGTTAACGTACTAGAGAACGTATAGTTAGGAGCAAGCAGGACTGTTTTACAAATGGCTAATTATGAACCTATGAGATAAGATGAGATTATACGGTTGAAAGCTTTTACCTGCTGAGACAATCTGAGCCAACCGAGAAAGCGAACTACAATTTGCAGACCATGACATTATACCTTCATTCAAGTGAAATGCTGATTTTGTGAAATATTTTCAAAAATTAGGTGAAGGAAAGTGGCGTTCTTCCATGATTTGGAAAGCTGTACTAAACCACCTGAGAGCTTTCACAGTTGGTAAAGTGGCTTTCCAACACATTAACGAACTTTGGTTTTGAGCGTTCAATGACAGCGACTTTCATCATGTCGTTATCCTTAAAAGAATTCATCGTATTTACCCCTCTTCTCCTTAAGCAATCCCCCAAAAGAGTGAGGTGATCCAGGCGAGTAACAACCAAACTTGGCTAAGGGTTGTCCATAAAACAAATTTTTGACATTCGTCGGTATTTTCAATATCTCCGCGCTCGAACCACCCTTTACTTTTAACGATCAATAAGATTAAAAGGGAGGGAGCCTGCGCCAGAGCAAAGAAAGAAGCAGGGTTTGTTAAGTTTGGTGTAACCCACGAAATCAAAATATACGCGCAAAAAAGTAAAGCTAAAATATGCTTGCGGGAGCGTCTTTGGCCTAAACGGACGGGGTAGGTTCTTTTATTTCCTGCAAGATCTGCTGGATAATCATGGAGTGCGGTAATGATGTTTCCCGCGTAAAAAATCAAAAAAAGAGGCACCCCAGCCATCCAGGGGAAACTCTCTAGAGAACCCACTTGAGTGTAAAATCCCGTCAAGGTGAGCAGCACCCCACAGCCCACCCCTTGAAGTATTTCTCCATGTCCCTGGCAAGATAATCGCAAAGGAGGCAAACTATAAGCCCATCCTAGCCCCACCGCTCCGATCATTAAGAGCAGCATTCCAGGCCGTTGTAGAGCCACCCCCCAATAAAGGGCTTGTGCCAGGAGGAGACCTAAAATGACCCAAGACCCGATCCAAAGGGCTTGGCCGGAAAGCTTCCCTTGGGGAATCACGCGAGACCCGCCCGAAAACCAATAGGTGTGGTTGTCGCGATCTAACTCCTCATCGGCATAGTCGTTAATATAGAGAACATAGATTTGATAGAGAATCCCATAGAGTTCCAGATGAAAAAACCAGCTCCAGTCGAAAACTCCGTGTATTCGAAATGCAAGGGCCTGTCCCGCTAACAGAGGGATTAAAATCATTCCGTGCGCGGCGGGACGCGCCGCCTGGATCCAGGATTTTAACACAGCTAGCTAGGCAGCAAGATTGGAGGATGTTTCTTCTGATACTACAGGGTATTTTAAACTGTCTATACTAATGGGCGAATCCAAACCCAGATGGCGAACCACTTTGATTGCCGAACAGACAGCAGATTCCAGTAGGGGAACACCCGGGGCAGCATAGGAACCACAGAAAAATACATTCCGATAAGGAAATTTATGTAAAAGGTCCAATTCCTTGAGTAGATTATGGTTGCCCTGATTTACAACGGCTCGCTCCATGGGGACCGCGACAATAACCTTTTCTGATTTTGGTTCAAATAGGGGGTTCCAGGTTTGTAAAACAGGTTCATGATGAAAAATGGTAGGCTCTACCGGATTGACCCAAACACTGAACATGAATTGGCTGAAATCCTTATCCATCTGAAAATGAAGGGGAGACCAATCCTGTTTTCTTTCGGGCATAAAACGGACATCCCGATGTACCCATAGAGTTCCAGAATCATAGGGGAAGGAATTCAGGAGTTTACTTTCACTGGAATACTGTTCCGGAAGAAAATTCAGTTGATTGGCTTGAACGGCACAGATCACATAATCAAAAGGGCCGAATGTCGCATTTTTGGAATGCAGAAAAATTTCTGAGGATTTTTCCACTAACTTTTCCACACGAATTCCTTTTTGTAAGTTGAGTCCTTCTCCGAGTTTCTCTGCAAGGGCCTTTGTTCCCCCTTGAATTCTCCGGAGTCTAGCTCCGAACACAATCTTTTTAAGCAAATCAAGAATTTGCTTAGCAGGCCAGTGATCGATGGTTTTTTCGTCACAGGTGCAGATGGTTGTCAAAAGCGGGTAGAGCAACCCTTTCCAAAAAAGAGGATCTATCCGGTGCTGATCTGAAAACTCCTTGAGGGTTAGATTAGAATCCAAGAGATCTGGATCTGACTTGAAAAGTCGAATGAAACCAAAAATCATGCGGTAGGTTTCCTGGCGAAGAAGATAATTCAACGGAACCCAAGGAAACATTCTCGAACCAAATTGGATTATGGAACTACGGAACCATGTCCTGGAATTCAGCCAACTGCAGGCAATCTGTGTATCAACCTCGTAGGTTTTCACACCTAACTTTTCGCAAAGTTCCAGCACAGTAGGCCAGGCATGAGGGCTCATTACCCTCAAGGGCACATCAACATGCCCCGACTCTCCTCCCTCGACATTTAAGAACTGGTTATGCGTGCCCATGCCCAGATTCGTGTGAGATTCCAGGATTGTGACTTCCGCACCTGCCTCTCGACACAACCAACCTGACGTGAGGCCAGCTATGCCGCTGCCAATTACCGCAATTCTTTTCTTCATCACTGCTTCTTCTTTTATGTTAATATATTAATTCATCTGCATAAAAGTAACATTCAAATTCAAAGGAAGGTTATTATATTGATTCGTTGACAATTGATTTTTCTTTAAAGATCATAAGCTGTTTATAAAGTAATTAAGTCACTGGAGCAGAAAAATTATTGATGAATTTAATTTAATCTATGAGAAAGTAGTAAATATAAAAAGTTAGATATTGAATGGTAAAACTGAATAAAACAATAACCACACTGAAACCAACCCCATCTCTCCTGTGAGTAATTACCACCAATTCTTCACAGTCAGACAATCCTCAACAACATACACCAGTTCTTGTATAATCTATCAAATTTTGTACATCATAAGTTCAACTAAAGTCCTCCCTGTAATTCCTGTGGTTCCCACAATTAAAATGTTCAAAAGTGATGTTTTTCTTTGATTCAGTGTTTCGCTAGTGGCCTTAAGCATACTTCTAACAATGTTGTCGGCTTAATTAGGAAATCAAAACAAGTCAAAAAAGTAATACCTATTATACAGGAAATCTGTTAGAGCATCAAGGAGTAGTCCTGATCCAGTTGCTGGGACTGGCAATGGCCCCTTATGCGCCAAAGCCTCAATCTGGTTAGGTTCTAGATAAATGATTTAGATACCAGTAGAAAGCTCAATGAATCCAGTTTTACAAAAAATATGCTCACCCTCTCATCATTGGTTCAGTCAAGTAATTTCATTCGTCACCACCACTGCTTTCGACCCATACTATTGGGCTTACTCCATCAAACAGCTATTTATCATAGTATTAAAGTAAATAACAAATATTTAATTTATAGAACGTTTTAAGCATTTTTTGAATGATGGATTAGTATGATCAGAATGTACTTACCCGCTCAATTGAGTAATTGCAAACTAAGTTGAATGACTTTCAGAGCTCTTTATGTTCAGGATACCGTCGGTGGTTATCGCCAATAATATTATTGTCCCTCCAACGATCGTTGCCAGACCAGGCACCTCCCCAACTCCCATCCAGACCCATACAGGTGCTAAAACTGGTTCAACCAGCGCCAGTAACCCGACTTGTGCTGCGGGTACGTAG
>CALJGH010000002.1 GCA_938073925.1 uncultured Nitrospinaceae bacterium | reverse complement strand
ACCAATACGCCTCCATTCTTGGCCCTTAAAGGAAAAATATGTCCAGGCTTTACCAAATCATTTTTGGAGGTTTCCGGGTCAATCGCTACTTTAATCGTATGTGCCCGGTCGGCAGCTGAGATACCCGTGCTGATTCCGTCACGCGCATCAATGGATACCGTAAAGGGTGTTTCAAAAGCCGACTGGTTATCATCCACCATCATCGAGAGCCCTAGCTCTCGGGTCCTTTTTTCGGTGAGCGTCAAACAGATCAAACCGCGTCCGAACCGAGCCATAAAGTTGATCAGTTCTGGAGTGGCTTTTTCCGCAGCGATCATCAAGTCGCCTTCATTTTCACGATCTTCATCGTCAACGATGACAATCATTTTTCCTTGCCGTACATCTTCAATGGCTTCTTCTATAGTGCTGAATTCTTTTCCCATTTATTCTTTCCCCTGCTGTCGCAATAACTCCAATACAGACTCGGTAGCATCCGGGTTCATCAAGGTTGCACATGCTTTATAGACGTATTTGCCAATCATATCACATTCGATATTTATTAAATCGCCTATTTTCCTTGTACTCAGGTTGGTATGGCTCCAGGTAAAAGGAATGACTGAAACATTAAATTTATCGTCTTTGCAATTGAACACCGTCAAACTGATTCCATCAAGAGCAATAGAGCCTTTTTCCATTATGTAGGGACGAAGAGAAGCCCGGTGCGAAAACTGCAATAAAACTTCGCCTGGTTTTTCTTCTATCTTTAATACTTTCCCAACCTGATCGACATGGCCGCTAACAAAATGACCACTGATTTTTGAAGAAGGCGTTAACGACCTTTCCAGGTTAACCCGGTCACCCGCTTTGGAATTTTTGAAACTGGTTTTGTCCAAAGTCTCTGTTCCTAAATCCATTCGAAACGTGGATTCACTGAATTCAACGACAGTGAGACAAACACCGTTCACCGCAATGCTTTCTCCGTCTTCCAGACCTGAGAAATTAGTATCCGTCTCGATGACCGCAACCGCACTTTCCTGCCCATGTACAAATTCGCGCAGGGTTCCTACCGACTCAATTATTCCGCTGAACATGGTTCGGCCTCCACCATAAGGTCTTCTCCAATTTGAACGACTTTCATATTCTTCAAGTTTATTGCCTTGGCTATTTTATCCACACCTTTCCCTCCTATCGGACTGGGAGCTTGCTGCCCTCCGACCAGAATGGGACTGATAAACGCAAAGATCCGGTCAACGATCTTCGCTGCAAACGCACTGCTGTTGATCTCGCCTCCACCTTCAATCAGAATCGAGTTAAAGTCTTTTTGCGCCAGTAATTTCATAAGCTGTTTTAAATCGAATCCTGACTTCAGCGTTTTAACTTTCAAGACTTCTATATTTTTAGCCGCCAACAACTTTTCTCTTTTCGTGGAAAGTTTAGAGCCAGAAACATAAACCACCCTCTGTGTCTTGCTGTTTGCGAAAACTTTAGCTGTTAGTGGAATTCTGTTTCTCCGATCCAAAATAATACGCGCCGGGTGCCTGCCCCGCTTTTTTTTCAATCGGCAGGTCAATTGCGGATTGTCTTTCAGAATTGTATTTGTTCCAACTAGAATAGCATCGTTCTGGTTTCTCAATTCATGCACAAAGTCACGCGCCTTTACTCCTGAAATCCACTGCGAATTTCCTTCTCGGGTGGCGATTTTTCCATCGAGTGACATAGCGGTTTTCACTGTAACAAACGGCACGCCAGTTTTCATCACCTTGACAAATGTCTCATTCAATTTTTCACAATCGTTTCTCATCATGCCTGCTAAAACTTTTATTCCAGCGGCCTTTAAAATACGTATTCCTTTCCCTTGCACCAGTTTGTTCGGGTCTTTCATGCCAGCAAACACCCGACTAACCCCCGACTTAATAATGGCATCAGTACAAGGCGACGTTCGACCCATATGGCAACAAGGCTCAAGGTTAACATAAAGGTCTGCCCCTCTTGCTTTGCTCCCTGCTTTCCTTAAGGCTACGACTTCAGCATGCGGCCCTCCAGCACGAGAGTGAAATCCCTCAGCGATAATTCGATTATTTTTGACCAGCACCGCGCCCACCATAGGGTTTGGAGTCGTCTTTCCCTTACGAGCCAATTCAAGAGCCCTGAGCATAAATTGGTTATTCATGTTTTTCTTCAAAGGATACAGGGAGAATAAATACGAAGGCTTCTATTTACTATTGCGGCGGAGGACATCCACCATATGTTTGCGAACGCTACCGCGTTGACAAACAATTTCAATTCTACGGTTGGTAGTTCGGGCCTGACGACTGTAATTGGGCACTTTGGGGCGATATTGCGCAAAACCTTCAACAGACAATTGCGTGGGGGAGGAAACAGCTTCCACTAACTCCCGAGCCACTTCAGCAGCACGCGCAGCCGAAAACTCCCAGTTCGAAGGAAACTGTTCTATTCTGATGGGAGAGTTGTCTGTATGGCCTTCGATTTTAACGTTATAGTTAAACTGTTGCAAAAAATCGAAAACCTGTTTAATGAGATCGTTGCCCACCGAAGTCATACGAGGTTCTCCTGCTGGAAACAAAACGGTATCAGAAATAGTAATGATGGCAACTCTTTCATCAGAGGAAACATCAACCTGCCCTGCCAGTTTATTTTTAAAAACAAACTCTTCAACTTCCGAGGCGTTTTTTCCACTTCTTTGGCAACCATAGCACCGACTTCATCGACTGCGTAAAAGGAAGCTAAATCCATTTTTTATGAAAGTTGTTTTACTTTAATGATCCCTGAAATGGGATCGACGTTATGAAACTTCAGAGTTTTATCCAAAGT
>CALJGH010000001.1 GCA_938073925.1 uncultured Nitrospinaceae bacterium | reverse complement strand
TTCACCAATAATGGCATCCAATTTGGCTTCAAGTTGTTCAGCGACCGGAGCAAATTTTGCTTTAAGGTCTGCATCGTCACCTTGCGCTGCCAATTCTTTTGCCCAGTAAAGTGCTTCGTAAACATGGGTACCTGCATTGTCTAATTCACCTACTGCCCGACCTGGAGATTTTTTGTTTTCCATTAGTTTCCCGCTCGCACGTTCCAACGCATCTGCCAGCACCTGTGCTTTTGAATTGCCTTTGAACCGGCTTAAGTGCGCAAGAGACTCAGAAAGTGCAAGAAACTCACCAAGAGATTCCCATCTTAAATGTCCCTCTTTAACGAACTGTTGGACATGTTTCGGTGCAGAACCACCCGCGCCGGTTTCAAACAATCCGCCACCTTCAATCAGTGGAACGATGGACAACATTTTTGCACTGGTTCCCAACTCAAGAATCGGGAACAAGTCGGTCAGGTAGTCACGAAGAACATTACCCGTTGCACTGATGGTGTCTTTACCGTCTTTCGCACGTTGTAGAGCGTGTTTCATTGCGTCGTCAGGAGCCATTACTTGAATATCCAATCCATTCGTATCATGGTCTTTCAAGTAGACGTCTAACTTTTTAATCAGTTCAGCGTCATGCGCTCTATCTTTGTTCAACCAGAATACAACCGGTGTTTCAGACAATCGAGCTCTTGATACGGCAAGCTTAACCCAATCTTGAATTGGAATATCTTTTACCATGCAACTTCTGAAGATATCTCCCGTTTCAACAGGTTGCTCAATCAAGGTATTACCGGCTACATCGACAAGATTAATAGTTCCATTTCCAGGGGCTACAAAGGTTTTGTCGTGTGAACCGTATTCTTCCGCTTTTTGAGCCATCAGGCCAACATTGGGTACGGTTCCCATCGTGGTTGGGTCGAACGCACCGTTTTCTCGACAAAAATCAATGGCTGATTGATAAATTCCTGCGTAACTTCCGTCTGGAATCAGGGCCAAAGTATCGGCTTCATTTCCATCAGGACCCCACATTTTTCCTGAGGTTCGAATCGCTGCTGCCATGGAAGCATCGATGATGATATCGCTTGGAACATGCAAATTGGTGATCCCTTTATCTGAATCAACCATTGCCATGTCAGGACCATTGTCCAGACACGCTTTAATATCAGCTTCGATTTCTTTTTGTTTATCTGCAGGCAAACTCTTAATTTTTGCGTAAACATCCCCTAAACCGTTATTGGGGTTAACGCCTACTTGTTTAAAAGTGTCGGCATGCTTAGTGAATACATCTTCAAAAAACACGGTAACGCCATGCCCAAAGATAATGGGATCGGAAACTTTCATCATGGTGGCTTTCATGTGCAAAGAAAACAAAACACCTTCGTCTTTTGCTCTTTGTTTAGCTTCCTTAATGAATTGCCGCAAAGCCTTAACACTCATTTTTGTAGCATCAACCACAGCTGATTTATCTAGAGGAACATTATCTTTTAATACCTGCGTACTTCCATCTGCACCGACAAACTCAATCTTACCCTTACCAGCAGATGCGTCAGAAATGGTTACGGCTTTCTCATTAGAACGAAAATCATTGCCGCTCATTTGAGCAACATTGGTTTTAGAATCTTTTGACCAGGCTCCCATTTTATGAGGATTGCTCTTTGCATAATTTTTTACAGAAGTCGCTGCACGACGATCAGAATTGCCTTGTCGCAAAACAGGGTTCACCGCACTACCCTTACAGACATCGAATTTTGCTTTGATTGCTTTTTCTTCGTCTGTTTTAGGGTCTTCCGGGTAATCCGGTAGGTCATAGCCTTGGGATTGGAGTTCCGCAACGGCGCCTTGGATTTGTGGGTTAGATGCACTTATATTTGGCAACTTAATGATATTTGCCTCGGGTTTCATTACCAGTTCACCCAATAGAGCCAATTCATCTGGAATCTGTTGTTCGGGCTTCAGTCTTTCAGGGAATTGCGAAATGATTCGACCCGCAAGTGAAATATCTTTAGTGCCAACTGAAATACCTGCTACTCCAGTGAAGGCTTGGATGATGGGTAAAAAAGAACCGCTTGCTAATTCGGGTGCTTCGTCAACTTTGGTGTAAATAATATCTGGTTGTTCGGACATCGATTTGACCTCTAATATTAAGACTGTAAATAATTATTAATAATATTTTGAAACGGTATAAAAATTCCGGGAAGTTCAATCCAATATGTCAATTGCAAGAAGGGGTTAAGCTAAAATATTACCCTGTTATTGTCAAGAGAATTTGGGGTGAAAATTTGAGCTAACAGTATTTCCTAAACCGGCTATTTGATAGATCTTGTGAGTCCTAGCTCGCTCTTCGGACTACTCGATAGATAACGGCTATTAAAACAATGCGAATTAGGGGTTTCGCTAACAATCGAAGTCTAATCTGTCAGGTTGTTGAACTTGTATTTTGCGAATAATTCTTTATTCTCTTACTTTAGCGATCATAAATAATCCAATCTATAAATTTAATGATTACACCCAATTATCGACTGGCAATTGATTTCAGCAGCGTTGAGGAGATTCCCCAAGACGCCAAGGAACGCTTGCCTTATTTCAATGCGCTCAAAGAATTGATCCGATCTGAAAAAGAGAAGATCAAAGCCTGGCACCGTTCTGGAGCGGGTGGGCGAGAAGTCATTCAATCCTATACCAGTTTGATCGATGAGGTGATTAGGCATGTCATTCTTTCCATGATCCGACTGGAAAAGTATCAGTCCGCTTCCGTACTTGAAGATTTCTCTCTGGTCGCAGTCGGTGGTTATGGAAGAGGAGAGCTCAACCCGCTTTCCGACATTGATTTGCTATTTTTGATTCCTGATAAGCCAAAACCCTTGACGGATATGTTTATACAGGATGCATTGTCTGTGTTTTGGGGATTTGGCATGGAGATCGGTCACAGTTCTCGCACGATTAAAGACTGCGTAAACTTGGCTAAAGAAGACCTGACCATCAAAACGTCGATGATCGAAACCCGGTTCTTGATTGGCGACCAGATTATCTATGGCCGTTTTACAACGTCCATCAACAAAAAGGTTCTGCAAAAAGGCGTTAAAAAGTTTTTGAATTCAAAATTGAAAGAGAAGTACACACGCTATGGGAATGAAGAAGGAGTTGTCTGTCACCCGGAACCAGATATCAAAAATGGTCCCGGTGGCTTGAGAGATTATCATAATGCTCTTTGGGCATCGGCGGTTCGGTTCGGTGTTCATTCTTTCAGGGAAATTGGCGACACTCAGAATATTTCTCCACAAGAAATTGAGTCGCTCTACAACTCGGTGGACTTTTCTCTGCGGGTTCGTAATGAACTGCATTATCTGACAGAAAAAAAGACCGATGTTTTGTCTCGCGATATCCAGAAAGACCTTGCTGCTCATTTGGGTTACCACGCTTCTTTTGACGGGCAACCGGTGGAAGACTTTATGCGCGATTATTATCTGCACGCCACTAACATCTACAACTTCTCTGAAAACCTTTTCGAACATTGTCTGCAGGCCCAGCAATCTTTTATGCGGGTTCTTTCTGATTTAACAAAAAAGTCTTTGGGGAATGGATTCAGCATTTCCGGCTCAACCCTGGTTTATGACGGAGACCCGAAAAAAGATTTTAAAAACGACAAATCCCTCGTGCTGTCAGCCCTGGAACTTTCCCGCAAACACTCCGTCTTGCCTGATTATCAATTGCGAAGGCAATTAAGGTTACACAAAAAACTCATTAAGGCGGAGCATATGAAAGGAGAAGAGATTAGAAGCTTTCTTTTCTCTGTCCTCGGCGACGGCGATTCAGAGAAAACTCTGCGATTGATGCACGAAACAGAAATTTTAGAACAGGTATTGCCAGAATTCGGATTGGCGCATTGTAAGGTCAACCACGATTTCTATCATCACTACACAGCCGATGAGCATTCACTGCGCATCATCCGGTTTCTGGAAGAAATGGAATCGGCAACACTGAGTAATCCTACCGATTTAGTGACCATCTATAAAGAATATCCAAACAAAAAGACTTTAAAATTCGCGGCGCTTTTACAGTCTGCAGGAACCCTCTCTGGTATGGATGGCGAGTCTGGGCTGACCGGATTTTTAAAGTTTATCGGCGACAGACTGCATCTGAAAACAGATGAAAAAGAACTGCTGGAATTTTTAATAAAAAATATTTATGAAATGGTGGAAACGGCTTTGCATCAGGACATCCACCAATCGACCGTGATCCAGAAATTTGCTCAAATCGTAGACAACCAAGAACGTCTTGCTGCATTGTATCTATTCAGTTATGCGGAATTACGTGCGGTTGCGCCGGGCACATTGACGGCTTGGAAAAAACTTTTGCTCTCCGAACTTTATGAGCGAACATCAAAATACCTTAGTGATCCTGGATCCCTCGATCAACATCCTCAGGCAACCCGAGCAGGTGTTTTTAAAGCATTGCACGGCGAACTACCTGTCATTGAAATTGAATCCCATCTTGGCTTGATGCCAGAAGATTACTTGATGACGGCACATTCTGAAGAAGTGGCTTTGCATATAAGACTGATCCTTTCATTGAAAGACAAACCTTTCATACTGCATCACGAATTCAATGAAGAAGGAAAGTTTTATAACCTCACGCTATCTTGTGTTTCCGGGCAGGAGTCGTTTAAAAAACTGGTAGGCGCGTTAACAGCAAGAAGCTTGAATATATTGGGAGCTCATATCTACTTAAAGAAAGATGGATATGTCATCGTCTCGGTTCAGGTGGAAGAAAGCGAGATCGCAGCAGGAGACAAGTTTGAAATTTGGAAAGAACTCAAACTCAACCTGTCAGATTTATTTTCAAAGGAAACCAGTTTGCAAAAAATGATGCGGTCCCGCACTCGCTATGCAGGTGAACAAAAAGGTTCCCATGAAGCTATCGTTCCGCGAGTTCAAGTGGAAAGGGAAACTGCAGACACTTTTACCGTCATTCGTGTTGAGGCTCGCGATCATTTGGGGATGCTTTATAAAATCGCATCTGTGTTCGCTGACTTTGGCATCCTCATCCACCGGGCTAAAATATCGACTCAAGGGGATAGGGGTATTGACGTTTTTTACGTTTCCTTAAAAGACCAAAGGGTAACATTTCAAAAATTGATGAGCCGATTCAAAGCAAATATGATCGAAGTATTAATGATAGAAAAACTAGAAGACGTCCCCTAGCGGCGAGCCGCCGCTGGCAATGGGTCAGAGCGTTTTAAGGTGAGCGATTACCGGTTTTGCTTCTAGAAATAGTGTTGGTTTTATAAAACCTCCCCCCTGATAAGGGGGGAATGAGGGGGGTTGATTAAGTTGAACAATTGGTGTCTTGGTTTGCTTATATGTTTGTTTTCTTCCTCAATTGCTTTCGCCGACCCTGTTGATTCTGAAACCGGACGCGACATTTTTTTCAAACATTGCAAAGCCTGCCACGGAAACAAGGGAGATGGCAAAACCTTCGCCGCGAATGTGCTAAACCCACCTCCAAAAAATTTCACCTCAGAAAAATCCAAACAGCAACTTACAGAAAAACGAATGATTCGTTCTATCACAGAGGGAAGAAAAGATACGGCTATGATGCCTTGGAAATCACGCCTGACCGCACAGGAAATTCAAGCGGTTGTGAATTACATTAGGCAGAAGCTGATGAGCTACCCAAAATAAGAAATCTTCCCTACTTTTTCACTTCTTTCCCCAGTTTGTTTTCGATGGAGGCCATTTTAGATTCCAGTCTTCCTGATTTTCCTTCGCGATAATCTATTTTGATGCCGCAGGTGATGCGTTTGCAGTCGTAGCGCATGGTTTCATAGCATTGTTTGACCACACCCATGACTTCATCGAATTCGCCTTCTAATACCGTCCCCATCGGATTCAGCTTATAAGGCACTCCGCTTTCGTCGATAATTTTTAACGATCGACTGACTTGGTCGCTTACACTTTCCCCTTTATCCATCGGACTCATACTGAATTCCAGCAAAATCATTTCATTATCTCCTTGTTGCTAAAAATAGAGAAAACCCCTTAGAATCAGGGTTTTCTTTAATAATATCCTTGCATTTTAGGGGGGAATTATGAAATGATCAAGAAATCCCATACATCTTAAGTGGTTGCGGGAAATCCAAGTAAAGGTGGTACATGTTTTTTGTCAAAGCTAGACGATCTGCGGCAGCAGATTGATAATTTAGATGACCAGCTTTTGAAGCTGATCAACCGTCGTGGCCTTTTGGCTCAAAAAATAGGTAAAGAGAAGTCCCGCCAGGGGAAGATGACTCATTTTCATGTTCCCCAACGTGAGCGTGCTATTCTCGACCGGTTGAAAGACCAGAGCAAAGGTCCGTTTCCTCCTTCATCCGTTAATTCCATTTTTCGTGAAATTTTTTCTGCAACATTGGCTTTGGAAAAGCCTCTAAAAATTGCTTTTCTGGGGCCGGAAACCACGTTCAGTCATCAAGTTGCGGTTAAGCATTTCGGTCATTCTTGCAAATTTAATCCCTGCACTAATATTGAATCCGTTTTCTCAGAAGTGGAACTCGGTAATTCGGATTATGGCGTAGTGCCTGTAGAAAATTCTATTGAGGGGTTTGTCAATCTGACACTCGATTGTTTTGTAGATTCTCCATTACATATATGTGATGAAGCTCGACTCGCAATTTCATTATTTTTGTTGGCAGAAAATGCGGATCGAAAAAAGATTAAAAAGGTTTATTCACATCCGCAGCCTTTAGCGCAATCCAGAAACTGGTTGAACAAGAATCTTCCTGGTGTGGAACAGATGCCGACCTCCAGCACCGCTCAAGCGGCAGAGCTTGCAAAGCGGGAAAAGAATTCTGCTGCCATAGCAGGGCAATTAGCGGCTGAGGTCCACGGACTAAAAGTTATTGCTAAAAACATTCAGGATCGCGCTGAAAATCACACGCGGTTTTTGGTGATCAGTAAAGATCAAGCTAAAAGAGCTAAAAAGAATAAGACGTCCATTATGTTTTCCATTGCAGATGAAGCGGGTTCATTATTAAAAACCCTGCAATTGTTCGCCAAAAATAATGTCAGCCTGACTAAAATTCAATCGCGTCCATTACGTAACAAACCTTGGGAATACCTGTTTTATGTTGACTTCCTGGGTCATGTGGATGACAAAGTCGTCGAACGGGTTTTAAAAACACTCAGCAAGCGGACTTTGTTTTTGCGAGTTCTAGGCTCTTATCCTGAACAGGGATTGAAATGAGCAGGAAGTTATTTGAAAAAATAACCATCATTGGTGTTGGCCTTTTGGGAGCTTCTTTAGCTAAGGCTTGTCGTAAATACAATCTTGTTGAGGAAATTTCGGGATTCGGCCGTAATCGAGAAAACCTGGAGAAAGCCAAGTCCCTTGGCATTATTGATCGTTACGCCGCAGACTTAGCAGATTCGGTAAAAGATGCCGACCTGATAGTTCTTTGTACGCCGGTATCTCGTATTGTTCCGTCTATTGAAAGCTTATTGCCACATCTGAAAACGGGTGCTGTGATCACAGATGTAGGTTCGGTGAAAGGGCCGCTGGTTCATGAAGCGGACAATTTGATGCCAGAGGGTATTTTCTTTGTTGGTTCGCATCCCATTGCCGGCGGTGAGAAATCTGGGCTGGAAGCATCGCGAGAAGATTTGTATCTCGATGCGAGATGCATTTTAACGCCGACACCAAAAACCGATACTCATGCTCTAGAAAAAATCGGTGCGCTTTGGGAATCGGTGGGTATGGACACGCTGATGCTAGATGCGGACGAGCACGATTTTGTTTTTGGTGCGGTGAGTCATCTACCTCATATCGTCGCTTATGCGTTGATGAACACTCTGGGAGCTTTGCGTACCAAACAGGATCATGAAGTCACGGCCTATTCAGGAGCAGGGTTGAAAGACATCACCCGGATAGCCTCGGGTGATCCTGTGATGTGGCGTGATATTTGCCTTTCGAATCAAACGCATTCACTGGACTTGATAGATCGGTTTCAGAAAACGTTGAGCGAGATGCGAGATGTGATCGAAAAAAAAGACGGGCAGGCTTTAGAAGAAGCTTTTGCCGCCGCCAACAAATATCGTCTGAAGGTAATTTAACGTAATGATCATCGCCATAGACGGACCGGCAGGTAGCGGTAAAAGCACAGTTGCAAAATTTATAGCAAAGAGGCTCAACTACCGCTATATCGATACGGGTTCAATGTACCGGGCGGTTGCCTGGTCTGCAGAAAAAAAGGATATTGACCTGAGTGATGAAAATGCCGTGGGCCAATGGGTAACACAATTGAAAATCGAATTTGTAGCCGACCCGGCAGGGCAGCAAGTAAAGGTCAATGGAGAAAATGCCACTGGCTTGCTAAAAAATGAAGTCGTTGGACGAGGTGCTGCAAAAGTCGCAGCACAGAAAAGAGTTCGGGAAATTCTCGTTGCTAAACAGCAGGAGATCGGCGAGTCGGGAAACGTGGTCATGGACGGCCGTGACATTGGCACCCAGGTGTTCCCGAATGCAGAGTTGAAATTTTTTATGGATGCGGATGCAGAAGAGCGCGGTAAGAGACGCTATTTGGAGTTGAAAGAGAAAAACTTGGACGTTGACTTGGAAAATATCATTGCGGAAATAAAGCAAAGAGATCACGAAGATAGAACTCGTGCCATCTCACCCCTTTGCCCCGCAGAGGACGCTATAAAAATCGATACTACAAAATTTGCTATTGAAGAAGTCATTGACAAAGTTATGGAACAAATAAATTTAAAAAAAGAAATTCAAAATTAATTAATAACCTTTAACAAGTGAGAATCAGCAGGTCATGAAAATACCCAAAGAACTTTTAGGAAAAATGAACGCAGATGATAAGGCCGAGTTGGAAGGCCTGACGGCTAGCGAAGAAGCCGTCTATCAGGAAATGGAGCAATATTTTAACGAGAGTCTCGGTCGGTTTAAGGCATCCCAGATTATCATGGGAAAGGTCATTGCCATTTCCAAAGGGCTCGCCACGGTTGACGTGGGCTTTAAATCAGAAGGAATGGTTTCTCTTTCTGAGTTTCCTGAAAACGGAAAAAACCTGCAGATCGATGACGAAGTAGAGGTCTATCTGGAAAAGGTAGAAGACAACGATGGCAATGTCGTTCTCTCAAAAGAAAAAGCCAATAAAATTAAAATTTGGGATGATCTAGTTAAAACTTACGAAGCTGATGAGATCATTCAGGGTACCGTAATAGCGAAGGCAAAAGGTGGGCTCACTGTCGACATTGGACTAAAAGCCTTCTTGCCCGGATCACAAATCGATCTTCGCCCCATTCGCAATCTGGAAAAACTGATCAGCGAAAAGTTCGATATGAAAATCATCAAGATGAACAAAAAGCGCGGCAACATTGTTCTCTCTCGCAGAATTCTTCTGGAAGAACAGCGCAAGCAGATTCGTACGGGTACACTTGAGAAAATGGGCGAAGGCAATCTCATTGAAGGAATTGTTAAGAACATTACCGAATATGGTGTGTTCATCGATCTCGGTGGAATTGACGGATTGCTTCACATTACCGATATGTCATGGGGCCGGGTCAACCACCCATCCGAAATGTTTTCGATTGGCGACAAAGTAACAGTAATGATTCTTAAATACGATAAAGAGAAAGAACGCGTTTCGTTGGGGCTCAAACAAACCAGCCCCGATCCATGGGTTGATGTGGACTCTAAATTCCCAGTGGAGACAAAAATTAAAGGGAAAGTGGTCAGCATCACAGACTACGGTGTTTTTGTCGAACTGGAAAAAGGCATCGAAGGTCTCGTGCATATTTCAGAGATGAGTTGGAGTCGGCACGTCAAACATCCAAGCAAAATGGTTGCTATCGGTGATGAAGTGGAAGCTCTTGTCCTCACTCTGGACAAAGAGAAGAAACGTATCTCACTGGGCATGAAACAAATTGAGCCGAATCCTTGGGATAAAATTGAAGAAAAATATCCCATTGGTACCGAGGTTGAAGGCACAGTAAGAAACTTGACTGACTTTGGTGCATTTGTTGAATTGGAAGATGGTGTTGACGGATTGATCCATATCTCTGATTTGAGCTGGAAAAAAATCAAGCACCCTTCTGAAGCGCTGAAGAAAAAGGACCGGATTGCTTCAGTCGTTCTCAGTATTGATAAGGATAACTGCAGAATTTCCCTCGGTGTTAAACAAATGCTACCGGATCCATGGGATAAAATTGCAGGTAATTATCCGATCGGAACAGAAGTTACAGGAACAATAATCAAAGTAACAAGCTTTGGTGCCTTTGCTGAGTTTGGCGATGGGCTCGAAGGTTTGATTCATGTCTCACAATTGAGCTCTGAAAAAATCACCGATCCTGAAGAAGCTGTGAAAATCGATGATGAGATCAAAGCAAAAGTGATCAAGGTAGATATTGCCAACAAAAAAATTGCTTTGAGCATCAAAGCTCATACAGAAAACCTGGACCTTTCCGAAATCGAAAAGGAACAGGTAGACATGGAAGTTTTTAAAGAAGAGTAAACTCGGAAACCCGGCCTCGATAGAGGCCGGGCTTGAGCATGAACATTCCTCCCTAGTCGGAAAGGTCACCTTTGAAAAAATTATTTAAATGGACATTAGGTATTTTCGCATTCTTTTTTGCGGCATCCGTTATGGGTGGGCTTATGCAGGACGGTTGGAAAGCCTCAAACAGTGAGATAGCTATGGTTCATGTCAACGGTATGTTGATGGATTCCACTGCAATAGTCAGGCAACTCTCGAAGTACCGCCGAGACCCAAAAATTAAAGCTATCATTGTTCGCATAGACTCACCGGGTGGCGCGGTGGCTCCGGCACAGGAAATCTATGATGAAATCAATAAAATTAAAGATGCCAATAAAATTGTTTACGCTTCGTTAGGCAGTGTTGCGGCCTCAGGTGGATATTATATTGCCTGTGCTGCAAACTATGTCGTCGCAAATCCCGGTACGCTGACGGGAAGCATAGGTGCCATTATGGCTTTCAATAACGTGGAAGAACTGGCTAAAAAAATTGGCGTACGACCTGCGGTGATCAAAAGTGGAGTATTTAAAGATTCCGGGTCTCCACTTCGATCCATGCAACCGGAAGAACTCAAGCTATTACAAAATGTGGTAGACGATGTGCATCAGCAATTTGTGCAAGCCGTATCGCTAGGAAGAAATCTCCCGGAAGATGAAGTGAAACTATTTGCTGACGGAAGAGTCATGACAGGAAAACAAGCGTTTGAATTTAAACTGGTCGATGAGTTTGGTGGGCTGGAAAAAACCAAAGAAATCCTAGGCAAGAAAATTGGCATTGTGGGTCATCCAAGCGTCATGGAAGAAAAAGAAGATGTCCCATTTATGGACTGGTTAATGCAAACTGTTGTTTCTAAAAACCTTACTCAGGTTTTTTCGCCTGCGCCTGCTCCGCGTCTACAATATCTTTGGTTCCCTCAATAAAAACAATGGTCTGTAGGTATTTCCCTGGCCTAGAGTTTTCCACCTCTTCTAAATTTTAAAACGCGTTCAGACTGGCGGATTTTAGAAGTTTTTCGCTGCTCGATCGGGCCTAAATCTTCTTAACTCAATTAAAATAAAGGGGTTGACTTAATTATTCCGAATGCTATAATTTTTTAAATCCAATTTTCAGTATCATTAAAATTGTTGATCCGTGTGGGGGGGGAGACTTTTAGATGACTAAAGCAGAACTTGTAGAAAAAGTAGCGAACCAAATTAATCTGACTAAAAAACAGACCGAAGTTGTCGTTAATACAGTTTTTTCAAGTATTACCGATTCATTGGCTGAAGGAAAGAAAGTCGAATTAAGAGGGTTTGGGAGTTTTCGAATAAGGCAGAGAAATGCTAGGGTTGGGCGTAATCCAAAATCCGGTCAGAAAGTGGATGTTCCTTCAAAAAAGGTTCCTTTTTTCAAGGCGGGTAAAGAACTGCGTGAACTGGTTGACGAGCGAGAGGCAGAAGAGGCGGCACGAGAAGCAAAAGAAATCAGTAGTCTTGACGCAAAGTGATTGCTCTCCCTGCGTGGTCCGTTCCATCCTCCGTGGCTAGCCAACTTAGACCGTCGTGTGGGCGACTTCCTCTTTTCAAGCTAAAAT